>CAUYTW010000012.1 GCA_963575715.1 Gammaproteobacteria bacterium
CTAGCATAAAGCGTATCATTTTTCAACCACCTTTACTGTGAACACGCCCTAGAAAATCGTTTAATGGTTTTATTTTTTTGCAATCGATTAAAAATATTGAATCTATATTTTACAACTGCGTAACTTATAATAATGAGTTTCGCTCTGTTCTCTGCTTACCGGCTTTCAAAATCGGCCATTTCAATTCTATAAAGGTGGCGTTTTATTTAAATTGCTTTCATACTTTTTCAGCGTAAGTTAAGGAGCAACATCGCAAGGTGTGCGTCACTTGGGCTGTGTAAGGGCTGACCGCCGGGAAAGACCGACATTTTACTGGACGGTTGCAAAACCGTTTCTTTTCCTCCCCGCCTTGAAAGGCGGAATTTCTTGGAGACTTTGATGAATCACTCATTTGTTTCATTCTTTTTTATGTTTAGTTTGCTGGTTACAGCTCCTCTTTTAGCGGAGCCTGCAACTACAGCCCCGATTCTTACCTCTGAACAAGGCTATGAACAACGGACCATTGAAGAAGAGGCCAGCGCATTTTTCGGAGAAGCCTCAGAAGGACTCGCTAAGGCTTTAGAGGAGGCTTTTAAGGTTCGCGGCAAACCGAGCGCCTATATCAAAGGACAGGAAGTTGGACTTTCCCTCACTTTCGGGGTGCGCTATGGCGACGGAATAATGAAATTCTACGGCAGTGATGAAGGAAACAAAATTTTTTGGCAAGGCCCCTCGATTGGTTTTGATCAAGGATTAAATTGCTCGAAGGTTTTTATTCTTGTTTACAATTTACCCGAAGCCAGCGACATTTTTCGCGGCTTTCCAGGATTGGAAACTAATTTATATTACTATGCCGGCATCAGTGTTACGTATCTTGAAGGCAGCAATATCATACTGATTCCGATTCGTCTCGGAATGGGACTGCGGACCGGAGTCAATATTGGCTATTTACGTTTTTCCCGTGCGCCATCATGGAATCCGTTTTAAAAAAGACATAACGATATCGGTTCTCAACCGCCTGATAAATTTTAATTTTACTGCTGGTTAGGTTGATTGACATTCCCACGAATAAAATCGTGGGATTGTTGATGACACCGAGAGAACCAAAATGCTGGGAATGAAACTCGCCAACCTTGATAAGGTACACCCGATTCTAAGGCGATTCATCTCACGGCTAAATCCAGCGGCTTTCTCGCCATTTTCGTAAAAAATTACGCAACTCATTATCGCTTTTTTATTGGGTGACTTGCTGTTACAGCAAGTCCCGGATCTCCCCAAGCCATGGCTGGCTTTCCCGCTATTGGCTGTGATTCTGCTGGTAGGGTGGCGGTTTCGTGCCCTACGCTGGATAGTCGGAGGAGCAGCGGGGTTTCTGTGGGCATGGTTTCACGGATGCCTGATGCTTGCTGAACGCCTCCCCGATGAGCTGGAAGGAAAAGATGTGGTGGTGGAAGGACGGATATCTTCCATTCCAAGAAATTTTGGGCGTGGCGAGCGGTTTGACCTTGATACCCTGACTCTGACCGTAAAGGGCGAAACGCTTCCCTGGCGGCGGAAAATACGCCTGTTCTGGTATGGAGCCAACCACAACCTGATGGTGGGAGAACGTTGGCAATTGAACGTGCGTCTTAAATGTCCCCACGGCCAGATGAACCCTGGCGGGTTCGATCAGGAAGGATGGCTGTTCCAAAAAGGCATTCACGCACAGGGCACGGTACGTCCTCAGCAGTCGGCAGCACGTCTCGACACCGGGCATTGGCGTTACGCCATCAATCGATTACGTCAGAATTTAGCGGTGGCCATTACCCAGGCGCTTCCTGATAGCCCATATCTGGGACTGATGCAAGGTTTAGCGATTGGCGAAACGGCGGCTATTACTCCCATGCAATGGGATACCCTGACGCGCACCGGCACTATCCATTTACTTGCCATCTCCGGCTCGCACATCGTTCTGGTCGCGGCGCTGGCCTATTTCGTGACGCGTCATGCCTGGGCGTGGGCGGGACAGGCGGCGTTGTGGTTCGCCGCGCCGCGTGCCGGCGCGGTGGGGGCGATTATCGCGGCGTTAGGTTATGCCGCCCTAGCAAATTTTCCCATTTCTACCCAGCGTGCGGTGGTGATGGTAAGCGTGGCGATGATTGCTTTACTTATCGACCGCATCCCCCGACCAGGCCATCTACTTGCACAAGCGTTGTTCATGGTGCTGCTGCTGGATCCATTGGCGGTGAACGACGCGGGATTTTGGTTATCTTTTGGAACAGTGATCATCATTTTCCATCTAGTGGTTGGCCGTGTCGAAAAAAAAACCAAATGGTTTGCGGGGAAGAAATTCAAGCATTTTTTTGTTGGTTGGCGGACTTTCGTCCGCATTCAATGGGGGATCACGATAGCACTATTGCCGTTATTGTTGATGTTCTTCCAGCAGGTTGCCGTTTACGCGCCATTTGCTAATTTAATTGCCATTCCATGGCTGGAATTAGTAACCATTCCGGTAGTTCTAGCGGGAATCCTGTTGTTACCGATTTTTCCGATCCTGGGGAGTCTGCTGCTGACGCTGGCAGATTTCCTTTTGAGTATGCTGTGGTCAATATTGGAATTCTTCGCCAGCTTACCCCTAGCCATCTGGTCACCACCTGCGCCACCCGGCTGGGCAGTTGTGGTGGCGATAATTGGAGCCTTGCTTCTTATTGCGCCACGCGGCCTGCCTGGTCGTTGGCTGGGCGTGATTGGCCTCATGCCGCTGGCGCTTTTACCGGCACCGCGACCTGGATTCGGGGATTTGTGGCTCACGGTTCTTGATGTAGGTCAAGGATTGAGCGTTGTGATTCGTACTACCAGTCATACCTTGGTATACGACACTGGCATGGGGCATGGCGACGGGTACGACAGCGGATCAACGGTAATAGTGCCCTTTTTGCGCTATGTAGGAAGGCAACGGATTGATACGTTGTTGATAAGTCACGCAGACAATGATCATCGTGGCGGCACCGCCGCCCTGCTCGCCGCCTTGCCGGAATCACCGCGCATCCTGGGAGCGGTACAGGGGGGCGAACCTTGCTACCGTGGGCTTGCCTGGAATTGGGATGGTGTCAACTTTCGAGTGATTCATCCAACCGCAGGAGACGGATTCACCGGTAATGACGCAAGCTGCGTGTTGCGGGTAGCATGGGCCGGGGGCGCGCTGCTGTTAACCGGGGATATTGGTCGCGCAGCCGAGGCTCGACTGGTGGCCGAGGCACCGTGGGATCTCCCTTCGACCGTAATCGTCGTTCCTCACCACGGCAGTCGCGGTTCATCGACACAGACTTTTGTTGCCACGGTTGCGACCAAAGTGGTTGTTTATGCCTGCGGTTATCGCAATCGCTTTGGCTTTCCCCATCCAGAGGTGGTTGCCCGCTATGCCAATGCCGGAGCGCAATCCTTTGACACGGCACGCCAGGGAGCAATTGAAGCGCATCTGGGACCAGGATCGTCGGTCACAGTAGAATCATGGCGTAAAAAAATGCGGCATTACTGGAATTCGAACCCGACTTAGAGTCCACCGCTAATGCTTGGTCGCCTGCCTTCCCTGGCTTGCTTCGATGAGTTATTAATTGACTGATCGCCTTGTCATCGTCATGCCCATCCCGCAAAATCTTTTTCTAAATATGCCAATTCTATTAACTCTAGGAGTTACGCAATTGAATTTGTAACTCTATACAGGATTGAGTTTTTTCTGTCATTCTGCGCGGAGGGCGCGTTAGCGACCGCAGTCGCAGAATCTATGTGTAGTATGTAGATGGATTCTGTGACTCCGCTTCGCTGCGCGCAGAATGATTTCCTATTTTTCAACTGCGTAACTCTTATAACCCAGATAAATGGACTGGAGCTGGCGGAATCTTCCGCTGTCACGAAGACAGCGAAATCAAGGATCGTCAAATTTTTTCAAAAACTCCATGAACTCTCCCACCATGTCGCTTCTGGCCCTTGGCATTAACCATAAGACCGCTCCGGTAGCGATCAGAGAAAAGGTAGCCTTCACTCCAGACCGGATTGAGTATGCCCTGCGCCAACTCACCGCACGTTCTTCCATTCAGGAAGTGGCGATCCTTTCCACTTGTAACCGCACCGAAATTTATTTGGGCATGGATTCTTCAAACACCGTGAATATCCTGGAATGGTTGGCCGATTTTCATCATCTCTCCAGCGACGACTTGGCTCCTTATGTCTACACCCATTCTGATCGCGCTGCGGTGCGGCACATCATGCGGGTAGCGAGCGGCCTGGACTCCATGATTCTAGGAGAGCCGCAAATTCTCGGTCAAATGAAAATGGCCTACACCATCACACGGAAAGCAGGCACCATCAGCAATTTATTGGACCGACTTTTTCAACATACCTTCACGGTCGCCAAACAGGTGCGCACCGATACCGCCATTGGCGGTTCACCAGTATCAATAGCCTTTGCTGCAGTGAGCCTCGCGCGGCAGATTTTTAGTACCCTCGCGGAACGCACTGCACTCCTTATCGGCGCGGGAGAAACTATTGAACTGGCTGCACGTCATTTACGCCAGAACGGCATTAGACGCATCATCGTCGCCAACCGCACCGTGGAACGCGCCCACTTGCTGGCGGCGGAACTCGGTGGCTACGCCATCGCCCTGACCGAAATCGAGCAACATCTGGCAGAAGCGGATGTCGTCATTTCTTCTACTGGCAGCCCGTTGCCCATTCTAGGCAGGAGCGCCGTGGAACGCGCCATCAAGGCACGCCGCCACCGCCCGATGTTCATGGTAGATATCGCGGTGCCTAGGGACATTGAACCCGAGGTCGGAGAGCTACCAGATGTTTACCTGTACACGGTGGATGATTTACGCGAAGTGATCCAGGAAAATCTCCATTCCCGCCGGGAGGCAGCGAAGCAAGCGGAGGAAATTATTGATGTTCAGGTCACCGCATTCATGGGATGGGTACAATCCCTTGATGCCGTGGACACCATTCGTGCCTACCGTGCGCGTGCAGAATCTCTACGCGATCTGGAACTAAAAAAGGCACAACAAATGCTCGCGGCCGGGAGAGATCCGGCTGAAGTGGCACGACTGCTTGCTCGTGGCTTGACTAATAAATTTCTCCATCAGCCATGTATCCGCTTGCGTCAAGCAGCGTGTGAGGGCCGTCCCGAAATCATTTCCGTGGCGCGTGAATTGTTCGCTCTTGAGAATTAAGCCAAGTTGCTTGATGTCGTTAAGAACTCAAATTTTTGTTTAATTTAGGAGTTACGCAGTTGAAAAAATATGCTTAACATTTTCAATCGGTTGCAAAAAATAATCCTTTAGTGACTTTCTAGCGGAATCAAACGGTTAAAGTTCAACTGCGTAACTCCTATATAAAACATCGGTTTTTAGCTCAACTTGGTTCTGTTACAATTCAGATTCCTTAAAATTCTTTTCTCAAATAAGATAATTCCATGATCGAATCCCTGTTTCCAGCGCTCGAAATCCGTGGCCGTAAATTATTTCCTATTATTCAAGGTGGAATGGGAGTAGGTATCTCAGCCCATCGTTTGGCGGGCACCGTAGCCAGGGAAGGGGCGATAGGTACTATTGCCAGTGTCGAATTACGCCGTTTGCATCCCGATATCATGGAACAACTCGGTAACTCTAAGGATCACGATATTCAGGCAGCCAGCAACCTGGTTGCATTAGATCGAGAAGTGACCGCCGCGCGTGCAATCGCGGGTCCGAGTGGCTACATTGCTGTTAATATAATGAAGGCGGTTAAGCATTACGCTGATTTAGTGCGTCAAACCTGCGCAAGTGGCGCGAATGCCATCATCATGGGCGCAGGATTGCCCTTTGACTTACCGGAATTAACCAAAGATCACGAAGATATCGCACTTATTCCCATCTTGTCGGAAGAACGGGGAGTGCGTGCGGTACTCAAGCGTTGGATGCGCGCCGGTCGGTTACCCGACGCTATTGTCATTGAGCATCCACGTTATGCCGGCGGCCACTTGGGCGCGACGCGCATTGAAGACGTTGATGATCCAAGGTTTGATTTTTCACGGGTTTTGGATGCTATCCGCGAAGTCTTCACGCAGCTTGGGCTGGCCGTGGATCGAATCCCGTTAATTCCTGCCGGAGGCATTAATTCTTTTGAAAAAATTAAAGAAATGTTCGCCATGGGCGCGCGCGGGGTGCAAATTGGAACTCCCTTCGCGGTCACCGTTGAGGGTGATGCTCACGATACCTTCAAGAGAGTGCTTGCTTCCGCTGGTCCTGAACATATTATTACCTTTATGAGCACCGCCGGATTACCATGTCGCGCGGTACTGACGCCATGGTTAAAGCGGTATCTGCGTAATGAGTCCGCGCTACGGCTTAAAGCGATTCCTGGCCAGGGAGACTGCGTCCGTAACCTCGAATGTTTAACCCATTGCGGATTGAAAGACGGCGAACCGGATGCCGGGCAATTTTGCATTGAAACGCAGCTGGCCGCCGCACAAAAAGGCGATTTACGACAAGGATTATTTTTTCGCGGCTCCGAGGAATTGCCCTTTGGTAATGAAATTCGTCCAGTATATGAATTACTTGAGTATTTACTTACTGGTCGCTTGCCAGAAACTCCACCGTTCATGCTCGTGTAAATCACCCCCCGGCTAAAGCCGGGGGCTTGTGATAAATCCATTATCTGAGTGGTTATCCATGGTTGAGTCTGATTTTGCCTCGCACCCTGTTCCCTTGTTTCCTTCAGTGCTTGCCGCGCCGCTAGGGATTATCCCAGTCGCGGTCCATTCGACCGCGCTGGCCTTTGCCCTCAACCGCCTATTCGCGCGTCAGATTCAAGATGGAGAAATGGACTTTTTAACCAATCGAATAGTTAGCATTGAAGTGCGCGACGCGCGACTAACTTTCCGTTTAACCCTCACCAATGGCCAGCTGGCCGCCACGGATAAAAAGACTTCCGACCTCGTCGTGGGAGGAACGGTCTATGATCTATTGCTGCTTGCCACGGGCCGCGAAGATCCGGATACTCTATTTTTTCAGCGGCGTTTATCATTGGATGGAGATACAGAACTTGGGCTTTATGTAAAGAATTTTCTCAACAGCCAGGATCCTCGTGAAGTTCTTCCCGCGCCCTTGCGTTTAGTCTTGCCCCATTTAGTACCCTTTTACGATTATTTATTTAAAAAATAGTGATATATCAAGCCAAGCGGTATTGGACCCAACTAATATTGGGAATACAATTTAATTGATTAGCCGGTGTAGCTCAGTCGGTAGAGCAACTGATTCGTAATCAGTAGGTCGGAGGTTCGATTCCTCTCGCCGGCATCAATAAAAACAACGGGTTGCGAAAACAAACACCGCAACCCGTTTTTTATGGTAGACCCATGGTAGACAGTAGAAATAATATATTTATTGTATGATAATCAGATTGGCAGTGGTCAACGCATGCTTTCATAGGTTCCCTCCTGAAAGCACGATCATCCCTGCCCGAAAAAAAGCCACTGAAACCCACTTAACCCACTTCTCTGTCACATGGTGGGGGTTAGCTGATCAATCTATTCAGCGCCTCGTTCTGTTCTCGCAACATCGCCCGCACTTCCCGCAACATCACCCGCTGCCCGCCGCGCCACGCATTCCTGGACACCACCGCCCTGCCTTCCTCCGTTCTTGGCCCGGTGGACTTCTCCCACGGTTTCCAGCGCCGGATTAATTCGGCTCTCAATGCTCGATGTTCGGGTGTGCGGCAGTAGCTCATTGCCATCTCCTGAAAGTTTGTTTTGCCCGTTTTCAATATCTCGCGCTTGCGAGGGTTTCGCCACGCCATTGTTGACCTGTTGCGGACCATTGGCGATGTTCGCCTGTCTGGCGTAAATCACCGGAGGGTTTTTTATGGTGGATAATGTCTCCAGCGTGGCGCGACATTGCGATTGCGCCCGCAACGCCATTTTCATGTTGGCCTCGAATGCCGGGAGGGTTTCATTTATCAGGGCGCGTTCCGTCAATCGGGAAAATAAACTTTGCAACGCCGTCGCCTGATTCATCAGCATGGCCTCGGCTTGCGCCATTTCGCCACGATTCACGGTGGCGGCCTGATTGCGTAATTCCTCCATAAGAATTGGAATATCCATTGGCTCCCAGATTCCCGTTTTTTGTTCCACACTTTGAAGTATTCGGTAGGTGGAAAATTCGGGAGAAGTCGCCATTTTCGCCAGGTTGCGCCGAAATTCGGTTTTATCCGCGCCATCAATACTCAGTATTTTACGCGGTGGCTCGTCTATTGGCTTTGATGTTTTTTTGTTCACCATCGGGTTTCCTCTTCCAATTTTAACTCGTAAGGCGACGGAAACACTTCAAACCCCGCCAGCGCAAAATGATAATCAAAAGTAAAAACTTGCCGTATCTGCAAACGCATCATCATCGCAAACGAAATGCAATCGGTAAAACTCACTTTTTGATCCGCATACTTCTGGAAAAATGCTAATGCCGTTTGCTCATCCGCTTCACTACTGCGCTCAATTAATACAAGCTGTGACCCATAAATCTGTCCAATTTTACGCACCGAAAAAACATAATCAGTACGCCGAGCCAATAACGTTGCCAACTCATCAATCACATGATGAGAAGTCACCAAAACACGTTTCTGATTTTGTATCTGCTCCCATGCTTGACAAGCCTGTTGATAACGCTGGTCTGCGGTATGAAAACGGGCTAAATACGCACCTGTATCAACAAAAATTCGTTTATCATTCATCATATAAATAACGGTCATGATTATCGGCCAAATCCACGGGCGTTAACTCACCATGCCAAACATCATCATTCAAAAACGCATAATTTAAGTTTTTCGCCACTTCACACTGAATTCGTGCCACTAATTCTGATTCTGATTCTGATTGAAACTGCCCTTTTTTTGTTAAAGCAATAAATTCAATAAATCCCAATAAATTAGATAATGTCTCCTGTGACATTAAATCTTTTGGAAAACGAATCACAATATTATTTTGCTCCAAGACCAATTTTGCTTGCATTTTTGTGTCCTCAAAAAATCGGCAACGCTTTAACAATCTTCATCGTCTCGATACTCACCGTCACCACCCGCAACAGCAATTCCAACGGATAACGCGGATTACCCATTGTTTCCACCGCCCAATCATTGGCGTCATTGACGATCCCGCTGTCCTTATCCGTCTTCACGCATTGACGCTCCATCACCCAATCAATGGCTGGCTTACCGTTCACGACATATTCGTAGGCTTCCAGCGGAATATCCGTAATCGTAATCTGCGCGTTGTATTGAATCGTGGTTTTATCCTTATCCTTGCCGTAGCGCATTTTCTCCACACGATAATTCTTGCCATCATCGCCCGTAATAATTGCCGGATACATCGCCACCGTTTCATAATTGATATGCAATTCAGCTAATTTCCGTCCCGCCTGGGAAAATGCCCCAAATTGATTCGGCACACACGGAATACGCGGTAGCTCTTTGCTCAGGTTGTCGGCATATTTTTCACGATAATTCGGTGAATGCAGCAGGCCATAAACGTAATAAAACAGATCTTCTTTGCTGATTTTTTCGCTTGGGTAGGCGATTTGAAAGTGGGCTAAACCTTCGTCGGTGATTGCGTCACGGCGTTCTTTTTTGAGCGCGCTAAATAAATCGGAGGTGTCGGTTTCTATTTCGTCATAGAGGTAGAGGGGGAAGCATTGGCCCGTATCCAATGTATGCAGATTGGGCAAGGCATCGACTATCAAAGCCGAAAACCCACTCCTTGCCCCAATACCAGACACGCAAATTAGCCGATTTTCTGCTGTGGCGGTTGGGAAGATATGGGGCATTTGCGCCATTCTTTGTATAAACATGCGATCAAAATATAAATTTTGTTTCTCGAATGGACGATAAAGACTAGGGACAATACTTTTCGGTTCAAAATATCCTAATTTTCCAGATTTCGCTTTAGGAATAATTCCACTGTGCCACTTTATCTCTGATGAATTTAACGTTACAAAATCTTCAAAAGATTTAATTTTATCAGAGGAGGCATATCGCGTAACTTCCGAATTGTATATTGACGTAAAAAGCATCATATTTTTTTTCAAGGATATTTTACTTGCGTTATACATCCAAGCATCAGCGTTAGTTTTCACACCATTAGAATAATTCTCAAATATTACCAACGAACCTTTCTCTTTTTTATCCCCCACCACAATAAACTCACCAAACCCATCATCCCGCTGACTAAGCCAATCGCCATGCTGATCTGGCGTAATCGCTCGCCAATCAACACCAGCTATATTTCCCAAAGTGCTCATCCGCTCTAATTTTTCTTTGCGAGTCAGATAATCACCAATATCATGAAAATAAATTTGGCAATTATTTTTAGCAGATTCTTTTTTTATAAAAAAATTAATAGAAATGGGCGCAAGACTCCCACCTTTTCCACCGTGCGCTGCAAAAAGCGGATGCCCTTCTTTTTTGCACCGTTCTCCAGAAGTTCTACCATTACCTCTTAAATGAAAAATATAAATACTGGAAAATTCATCAACAAGACATAACCGCAGGCCAGCAGCGGCATTGCCATCCAAAAACCCCGCGTTGGTGACAAATCCAATCACGCCGCTGTCACCAATTCGATCACTTGCCCAGCGAATTGCACGGATATAGCTGTCATACAAAGCATTTTTATTGGTTGCGGTGGAACGTTCAGCATAAGTGCCACGAATCCGCTGATCCAAATTCGGATACGCGACATTCTGATTGTTATCGTTGGCGCTGGTCTGGCCTGCTGAATATAGCTAAAGAACTATAAAATGGAAATAAAAAGTTCTTCAACGGAACATCGT
>CAUYTW010000013.1 GCA_963575715.1 Gammaproteobacteria bacterium
ACTTGTGAATTTGACTTCTCAAGCCCCCGCCTTTAGCCGTGGGGTTCCTGACTAATGACTTTAACCAGGAATGAGACTAGTTGCTTACTAATTACCACCAAGTGGTTTTATCGAATACTGAATATTAAACACAAGATATTTTACTCCCTTAACCCCCATTCTTTGCAAGTACCTCTTTGGGGATAGCCTATAATAATAGTAGGTAATTATTACCTCCTCCATAAACACAATAAAGATAAAAAAATAATGGATGATGAAAATATCATTCCACTTTTTTGGAGATATCTAATTTCATCTCTATCTCTATCAGAGTCTAACCTTGAATGCTAAGTTGATCAGCATCCATTTTCAGGCAGGTTCTAAGCCGGTTTCGGTTTAGAAAGACTGAATTACTGACCTCGGCTCGGTCACTCACCATTCAGAATGAGCGTCAATGGATACGAGGATCTAATTTTCCAGCAGTATATTGTTTTGTCATTATTTCCAGCACAACAGGTTTAATCTTTGATGCCTGGCCATTGGTACCAAAAGCTTCGTAACGTAGCTTGCAAATATCCTTCATGGCTTTAGTAGAAGCTTTGAGATACTTGCGTGGATCAAATTCCTTGGGATTTTCTGCGAGAAATTTGCGGATGGCACCGGTCGAGGACATGCGTAAATCGGTATCAATATTAACCTTGCGTACCCCATGCTTGATGCCTTCTTGAATTTCTTCCACGGGTACGCCATAGGTTTGGCCCATGTCGCCACCATAATTATTGATAATGCGCAGCCAATCCTGGGGAACTGAGGAGGAACCGTGCATCACCAAATGAGTATCTGGGATACGCGCATGGATATCTTTAATCCGCTGAATGGCTAGAATATCTCCAGTAGGAGGACGAGTGAATTTATAGGCACCATGCGAGGTGCCAATGGCGATAGCAAGTGCGTCGACCTTGGTGTCACGGACGAAGCGGGCCGCTTCCTCGGGGTCAGTCAGGAGCTGGGAGTGGTCCAATTTGCCTTCGGCGCCTACGCCGTCTTCCTTGCCGGCGGTACCGGTCTCCAAAGACCCAAGACAGCCTAATTCGCCCTCCACGGATACGCCGCAGGCATGGGACAGATCAACCACAGCACGGGTCACACGCACGTTGTAATCATAATTTGACGGGGTTTTCATGTCTTCCATCAAGGAACCATCCATCATGACGGAAGAAAATCCGAGCTGAATGGAGCGGAAGCACACCCCTGGGGAAGATCCATGATCCTGGTGCATGCACACGGGGATATGCGGCCATTGCTCAATGGCCGCCTCAATGAGATGACGCAGGAAGGGCGCACCAGCATAACTACGCGCACCCGCAGATGCTTGAACAATGACCGGACTATCGGTTTCGTCGGCGGCCTGCATAATCGCGTGCATCTGTTCCATGTTATTGACATTGAAAGCAGGAACGCCGTAACCATGTTCTGCTGCGTGATCCAGCATTTGACGTAAAGAAATAAGTGCCATACTTGTCTCCTGAGGGAAGATTGCAAAATGATTTTTTAATTAATAACTAAAAGGACTTTTCTTTCAAATTAAATATTATCTAAAATCGGTACTGAAATTACCGCCCTTTACTGAAATTGAGTTGCAGGGTGATTTACGTTTGTTGAGGACTAACCAGAGAACCGACACGCGCAATTTTCATAGCATTGGTACCACCCTGGACGCCAATGAGATCACCTTTGGTAATGATTGCCAAATCACCGTCCTTTACCATGCCACGCCGTACCAGTTCTTCCACGGCTTCCATATTGACTCTGGTATGGTCAGTGGTGGAAATATTAAATGCAATCGGATAAACACCACGATAAAGAGTAATCTTGCGTTGAGTTTCCACATGAGGCGTTAACGCGTAAATAGGAATGCCCGAACTGATTCGAGACATCCATAAAGGCGTCGATCCTGATTCGGTCAGCGCAATAATCGCGGTAACTCCTAAATGATTTGCCGTGTACATCGTGGCCATGGCGATGGCTTCATCAATCCGGGCAAAATATTGATTCACCCGGTAGTCACTGGTCATGGCCAGGTGTTGTTTTTCCGCCCCGCGACAAATCCGATCCATCGCGATCACCACCTTATCGGGATAACGGCCAATCGCGGTCTCCGCTGACAGCATCACTGCGTCGGTTCCATCCAGCACTGCGTTGGCTACGTCAAAAACCTCGGCACGGGTTGGAATCGGGCTGTGGATCATGGATTCCATCATCTGCGTGGCGGTAATCACCACTTTGTTCATATTGCGGGCAAGCGAAATGATGCGTTTTTGTACGCCGGGCAGTTCGGCATCACCAATTTCTACCCCCAAATCGCCACGGGCGATCATAACCGCATCCGAAGCGGCGATGATTTCCTCCAGCACCACGAGCGCCTCGGCGCGTTCAACCTTGGCGACAATCCCGCCGTAGCCGCCAGCGGCGCGCAATAGGTCGCGGGCTTCCTCCAGATCCCTTGCGGAACGTGGAAAGGAAACCGCCACGTAATCGGCCCGCAAGTTCGCAGCGGTCTGGATGTCGGCACGATCCTTGGCGGTGAGGGCGGGTGCAGAGAGACCGCCACCTTGACGATTAATCCCTTTGTTGTTGGAAAGTTCGCCTCCGACCACCACTTGGGTCCGAATCATTGATTTTTCGACGGCCTTGACCTGCAACGTAATACGACCGTCATCCAGCACTAAAATGTCACCCCAGGTTACGTCCTGGGTCATTTCCTTATAAGCGAGCCCCACCCGTTCCTCGGTACCCGCGTTTTTCGCCAAGGAGGTATCCAAGATAAACTCATTCCCTTCCTTGAGTTCCACCTTACCTTCCTTGAATCGTTCAATCCGTAGCTTGGGACCTTGCAGGTCCGCGAGCACACCGATTTCTCGATCCTGAGCACGGGCAATAGCGCGTACTCGTTCAACCAACGCAAGGTAATCCTCGGTCGCGCATTCATGGGAAAAATTGATTCGCACCACGTCGACTCCGGCACGAAGGATGCATTCCAGCATTCTAGCGTCGTTAACGGCTGGCCCAAGCGTGGCGACAATTTTGGTTCTTCTCGGCAAGGTTGTTCACTCGTCATTAAAGTCAAGATACAAGGCAATCGCACGACATTCCGTTGAAAACGTAACTACTACGCTCAGACAAACATACGCTTCTGAAAATAAAAAGCCACATTCACCAATCCGATCATGACCGGCACTTCCACCAACGGGCCAATGACCGCCGCGAAAGCTGCTCCGCTGTGAATACCAAAGACCGCCACCGCAACGGCAATCGCCAATTCAAAATTGTTGCTGGCGGCGGTGAAGGCCAGCGTAGTTGTTTTAGCGTAATCTGCACCTACCGCATATCCCATCCAAAACGAGACCAGAAACATGAGTATAAAATAGATCAATAGCGGAATGGCAATGCGCGCTACATCGAGCGGTAATTGTACAATCAAGTTTCCCTTCATGCTGAACATGACCACAATCGTGAAAAGCAAGGCAATCAAGGTAAGCGGGCTTACCCTTGGGACAAAATTAGTATAATACCATTCCTTTCCTTTCATTTGTACCAATACGCGACGGGTGAAAAAACCAATCAAGAACGGAATGCCCAGGTAAATAAAAACGCTTCGGGCAATTTCCCGAATGGTGATTTCCACTACCGCACCGGTCAGCCCGAACATGGGCGGTAAAATAGTGATGAACACCCAGGCATAAATACTGTAAAACAGTACCTGAAAAATGCTATTGAACGCGACAAGTCCAGCGGCGTATTCCGTGTCACCACGCGCCAATTCATTCCAGACAATCACCATGGCAATGCAACGCGCCAGCCCAATCATAATCAGCCCCGCCATATATTGAGGATAATCACGCAGGAAAATGATCGCGAGCACGAACATCAATATTGGCCCAATTACCCAGTTTTGGAGCAACGATAGCGCAAGTACCTTTTTATCACGAAAGACCTCGCCTAATTCCTCGTATTTCACCTTAGTGAAAGGCGGATACATCATCAGTATTAGCCCAACCGCAATCGGTATATTAGTCGTTCCTATCGAAACTACATCATTAACATCTTGCACACCTTGTGGAAACAGGAAGCCAATAAAAATACCCAACGTCATGGCCGCGAAAATCCATACAGTCAAATACCGATCCAGGAATGAAAGTTTCCTAGCAAGATTATCTTTTTGTGTCATGATAATTCCAAAATTATACTTACTCCGAAAGCAATTTAATGTTTCAATCCGCATCCAACCTCATCTGCCGAATGACAAAGCCATCGACAGATAGAGGTCGGTAGATTGCCTCCCCGTAAACGAGGAGGTTACTAAAAAGGATTATGTATTGATCAACTTGCGCGTTCTTCCAAAATTGCGACGGCAGGCAGCTTCTTGCCCTCCAAGAATTCCAAAAAAGCGCCACCGGCGGTGGAAATATACGATACTCGATCATAAACATTATATTTTTGAATGGCCGCGATGGTATCACCACCACCTGCGAGAGTGAATGCCTTGGTGGTGGCGATGGCTTGGGCAATGGTTCGGGTTCCACCGCTGAATTGATCAAACTCGAACACGCCTACTGGCCCGTTCCACACCACGGTGCCCGCCGTGCGAATAATTTCGGCTAAGGTCTGGGCGCTCTTGGGGCCGATATCGAAGATCATGTCGTCGTCCGTCACGGCGGTGGCGTCCTTGAGCACCGCAGGTTCATTGGCATCAAATTTCTTGCCCACCACCACATCCTCGGCGATGGGAATAATCGCCCCGCGCGTCTTCATCTTTGTAGAGAGTGCCGCAGCGGTAGGCACCAAGTCATCCTCGCATAGCGATTTACCGATATTGTGGCCCGCCGCCTTGAGGAAGGTATTGGCGATGCCGCCGCCCACCACGAGTTGATCAACTTTTTCCGCCAAGGACTCCAGCACCGTGAGCTTAGTTGAGACCTTCGATCCGCCAACGATGGCTACCATTGGCCGCGCGGGATTGGCGAGGGCCTTTTCCAGAGCTTCCAGTTCTTCGGTCAACAGCAATCCCGCACAGGCGATTGGGGCGAATTTCGCAACGCCATGCGTCGAGCATTCCGCACGATGGGCAGTACCAAAGGCATCCATGACAAAGACATCGCACAACGCAGCGTATTTTTGAGCAGTGGCATCAACATTCTTCTTTTCACCTTTGTTGAAACGCACGTTTTCGAGCAGCACCAATTCACCCTCAGCCACCTCGAACCCACCATTCACCCAATTTTTAATCAGGCGCACCGGTCGGCCTAATTTTTTTTCGAGATCCTCGGCGACGGGATACAATGAATTTTCGTCAGAATATTCACCCTCGACCGGACGGCCAAGATGCGACGTTACCATTACCCGCGCACCTGCCTTGATGGCGTGTTCAAATGTTCGTAACGAGGCGGTGATGCGCGCATCCGAAATAACTTTGCCATTTTTTACCGGCACGTTTAGATCGGCACGAATTAAAATGCGCTTGCCGCGTAAGTCGAGGTCGGTAATCTTGATAACAGACATTTTAATTTCCTTTATTAAGGAGTTGACGAAATTAGAAAGAATATAGAAGTTACGCAGTTGAAAATTGAAAATATAAGTCATTCTCTGCGGAGGGCACGTTAGTGCCCATATCATTCTGCGCGCAGTCGCAGAACGTATAATCTCTATGTAGATGGATTCTGCGACTTCGCTTCGCGTATAATGATTTAAAATTAATTTTCAACTGCATAACTTTAATATCTTCGCCATTACTAATCTGTGCATTGGTTAGAGGAAAAATTACTAAACTATATTTTTTACATATAATTAAGAGATTTTTATCATGAAAAAAGATTTTGATGGCCGAACTCTCGATCACTCTACTTAGGAGTTACGCAGTTGAAAAATAGGAAGTCATTCTGCGCGCAGCGAAGTCGCAGAATCCATTTACATACTACACATAGATTCTGCGACTCCGGTCGCTAACGCGAACTCCGCGCAGAATGATAGAAAAAATTCAATCCTGTTATAGAGTTACAAATTCAACTGCGTAACTCTTATCTACTTTAGAATACATCAGAATACAGGCTGTAAAATCAATACGCAAGGGAATACCAATAAAAGAGGTAGCTGAAATATTCGGTGTGCATATTTCGGGAGTATACGAATGGAAACAGCGCGCACAGAAAAAAGGGATGAATACCTTAAGGTCAAAACCTGTTCCTGGAAGACAATCTTTTCTTAATGAGCAACAAAAAAAATTCTTACATTTTAGTTATGTGTGTTTATCCCATTGGATTTTAAATTTGGAACCGTTTTATGGACAACTGAAATCATAAAGGCTAGGAGTTACGCAGTTGAATTTGTAACTCCTACAGGATTGAGTTTTTTCTGTCATTCTGCGTAGAGGTCGCGTTAGCGACCGGAGTCGCAGAATCTATGTATATGGATTCTGCGACTCCGCTTCGCTTCGCGCAGAATGACTTCCTAATTTTTCAACTGCGTAACTCCTAATCATGTTTAATTTTTTATTACCCTTGGTCTAATTCTAGATATGTTCAGTTAGTGAACAGGCCGTAGAAAGCCAATTTGCCATGGACGGCAAATTGACTCAAAAAAGCTCCCTATTAATCTCTTTTTTATTCTGTTTTTTAATTTTATCACCATAAAGCTCTTCAACAAATTTCTTGAAAACTTCGATTGAACCATTGTGGTGTTGTAAAAACCAATTAATATGATTTTGTAAATATTCTTCCCTAATCTTATCATCTCTTAGGTCAAAAGGAACTCTTTCCATACGAGGGTCAATACTATCAAAGTTGGTAAATTTTTTTGCCAATCTTTGTTTTGTACTTTCAACATAGTCAGAATTGATTTCTATGCCTATACAATTTCTATTTAATTGCTGACAAACACGAAGGGTTGTACCAGACCCAGAAAACGGGTCTAGCACGTTGTCATTTTCATCGCTGGAAGCTAAAACCATTCTTTCAATTATGCCCTCTGGTTTTTGCGTTAGGTGATCCTGTCTATTTTCATTGCAATAGTGAACATGAGAAAACTCCCAAACATCACCGGGATTCGCTCCACGCATATTATTAACTGATCTATAAAATTTTTGAGGTACACGTATAGAATCTAAATTGAACTTAAATTTTTCTGATTTTGTAAAATACAAGATATCATCATGTCTGGGTGAGAAACCTTTTGTTTTACCTAAACCTTGAGTATAATGCCAAGTAATCCAACCACTAAAATTAAGCCCTAATTCCTTTTCCATAATATGATAAATATAGGATATATATCTGACGCCCATGAACACATATATTGAACCTGACTTTTTTAATATTCTCTTTGCTTCCGCTAACCAATTTATTGAAAATATTAGGTATTTGTCATATGTAAAATCATCAGTATTTGCACCGTAATCTTTTTTTAAGTTATATGGTGGATCGGCTATAATTAGATCAAAAGACTCATCTTCATATTCTTTGAGTTGTATAAGTGAGTCAGCATTTATTATTGAAATATTAGACATCTTCTTTTATCCAGCCGTTTTTAGTTGCCAATTCCTTCCAATCTTTATTAGCCAGAATCTCTCGATTAGTTGGCGTTTCTGAATCATGGCTTCAGAAATACGTTAACGAAAAATATGCTAAAACTCCACGAGAGGTAAAAATTAAAAAGAAATCAAAAGGACGTCTCATCATTGAGTGTGATGAATTATGGTCTTTTGTAGGAAAAAAGAAAAACAAGCAATGGGTTTGGTTGGCGATAGATCGTGACACTGGTGAAATTGTTGGTGTCTATATTGGTGATCGCAGTGAACAATCAGCACGTGCGTTATGGAATTCGTTATCTTCATTTTATCGACAATGCGCAGTGAGTTATACTGATTTCTGGAAAGCGTACGCAGCAATATTTTCTACAACTCGTCATCGCGCGGTGGGTAAAGATAGCGTACAAACCAATCGTATTGAACGATTCAATTGTACACTCCGTCAAATAATTTCGAGATTGGTAAGAAAATCTTTATCATTTTAGGAGTTACGCAGTTGAATTTGTAACTCTATACAGGTAGGAGTTACGCAGTTGAAAAAATATGCTTAACATTTTCAATCGGTTGCAAAAAATAATCCTTTAGTGACTTTCTAGCGGAATCAAACGGTTAAAGTTCAACTGCGTAACTCCTAACAGGATTGAGTTTTTTTCTGTCATTCTGCGCGGAGGTCGCGTTAGCGACTGTGTCATTCTGCGCGCAGTCGTAGAACGCAGAATCTATGTAGATGGATTCTGCGACTCCGCTTCGCTTCGCGCAGAATGACTTTAC
Organism: Gammaproteobacteria bacterium; assembly: GCA_963575715.1. Lineage (NCBI taxonomy): Bacteria > Pseudomonadati > Pseudomonadota > Gammaproteobacteria > Gammaproteobacteria bacterium. The sequence goes on from CAUYTW010000013.1 coordinate 8,327, forward strand.
TATTTTTCAACTGCGTAACTCCTAACGGATTACGAAATTGAAGATTTATTGCATGAGTGCGACGATATTACGTTGCAACCGATTAGGAAAAAAAATCACAAGCGGCAATTTGACGCTTGCGTGGAATTTTTACAGAAAACCTATCGGAAAGGTATCGAAACGGTAAACAGCATGATTACCGGCATGTTTCCGAAGTGTATTCATGCTGTCACTGCTGCTGGCTTCGAATTGAAAGTTTTTCTGTTTGTTCTAGCTCACAGTTTTCAATTCACAGCATAATTTTAATCCAAGTTACCATCTATGCCTTTTGTTCCACTATGAGTATTTTGGGAGAAACTTCGTAAGCATGGATAGGTGGCAACTTGGGTTAGTAATACAATAACGTCTCCCTGTAGAAGGAATAATAGGGGTTAACCCTCCAAGACTCCATGTCGTGCCAGCGTGATAATCAGTACGAACTCCAGCTTCGTCAAGAAAATAGATTTTTGCTCCATTTTTCTCAGATAAATCATTTATTTTATTGAATTCATTATTTTTCCAATTCTCCACGACGTTGGTGCATGAAAGGGTAGTAAAGTGATAGAGTAGATGGATATTGTTATATAGAGTAACCCGAACCAACGGGGGAAAAGAGGCAGCCAATGGCTCTATTCGAACTGAGCGATTCAGGCGTTGCTTGATGTTGAAGGGGGTGTTCCACTTGCCATATCGAGCGCTAGAAGGATTTGGGCGTTCGCTGATGAATCTGCTCGGACTGGACATGTCGATTCTGGACCACGCGCACCTATTGGGTCGCGCGAGGACGCTGAAAGTTGAAATCCCGCGTAAAGATTAAGGACGGGCCGTTGCTTATGGTGGTGGGAAGCTCGTGGAGCAGGTTGCGGGGACCATCGAACAGATCGATGACGATGGTGCTGGCGTTGACACTCCCACGAATAAATTGAGCACGTTACTGGCGTTGATTTCTCTCGGGAACTGACTTAGCTGAAAAAATTGAAAGTCTATTCCTGGCTGGTGAAAGTTCCAGCTACCGTTTTAGAGCAGGTATTGCGGGATCAAGATAAGGCGTTCGCCAATTTTTTTGCTAAACGTACACGTTATTTAAAATACAAAAAAACAAGGGGCGGAGATAACCGTCTCCTTTCCTCCCCGCCCTAAAGGGCGAGGTTTCTCGGAGACACTGATGAGTCGTATTTTGAATTTTACAGTAAAAGAAACTTCGGAAGAGTTGCTTGTGTTGTTGCAATCCGAGACCGATGTTCGTAAAAAGGAACGGTTACAATTTTTGTATTGGTATGTATCTGGCCTGGTGACTACTCGTAAACAAATCGCGGCGCTCCTGGGCAGGAGTTTACCTGTGATTACTAAATGGATAAAGCGATATGGGGAACGTGGCTTAAAAGGATTATTAAAAATGGATTACCATGGAAGAAAAAGTTCCCGTATTTGAACCGTCATCGTGCCTCGATTTTCGAGATGGCGAGGGTTTGTACGCGAAAAAATCTATTAATTATTGGTTGTCATTCAGCATGTTATACTTTTTTCTTTTACTATTTTTCCCTATGATAGGGAATGCAGCCGGCCTTCCTTCCTTTCATGCAAATTATGAATTACGCGTAAATGGAATGGTGCTGGGCGAAACTATTTTTGAATTATCCAAGGAAGGAGGAAATCGCCTGATTTTCACCCACTCCACTCGTCCTACTGGAATCTTGGCGGGCATTGATCGCGGGCGCAAGGATCGTAGTATTCTTATCCTTCATGAAGATAGTCTCCGGCCGGTAGAATTCCAGGGTTTTAATACTCTGCGTGGTAAGCCTCGGGAGGGAAGTTTACATTTTAACTGGAGTGCAGGAACAGTCGAGGGTATTTGGAATAATCAGCCTTGGCGCGCTGATCTGAAAGAAACTTTCCACGATCCACTCAGTTACCAGCTCGCCATTATGTTGGATTTGGCGAAAGGGAAAAAAAATCTGCATTATTTAATCGCCGAGGATGCCAGGATTAAATCGTACCATTTTCGAATAACTGGTAATGAGTCACGTAAAACCATCGCTGGAGCGTTCGATACTGTGCGAGTGGAACGAGTCCAGGATTCTGATAAACGGCATACTATTCTGTGGTGTGCGCCAACACTTTCCTATTTACCCGTGCAAGTCGAACAGCAAGACGCCAAAACCAATTACCTCATGGTATTGCGAAAAGTGGAAGGATTATAAACAGCGGACGAAATCAACCACTATGGACTGAAAGTCCATAGTATGATTTGCGGCTGAAAGCCGCTATTTCGGCTTAAGCCGACTGAAAGGCGCTGACTCGAAGTCAGTATGCTTCGACTGAAAGTCGATGTTTCGGCTCAAGCCGACTGAAGTTAATGACTTAAAGTCATTC
>CAUYTW010000014.1 GCA_963575715.1 Gammaproteobacteria bacterium
GGTTCGGTTAATTCGGATGTTTTTGCGGCATGGATAAAACAAGATTTATTACCAATTATACGTCGCAATGGCTACCTGGTTTCTCGGCTTTTGGCAAGAGAATTGGGGAGTTTATTTGCTGCCCGTTGGGCAGGAGCGTATTTGTGGCAGACCATATTGCGGCGGTGAACATTCGCCACCGTAAGAACGACACGGGGATTAGTCGTTACCTACCTTACCGACAGGTAAGGCAGGTGTTGGAAGAGCGTACCCGTCGTGTTGTTTCTGGGCAATGTGGGGTTATTTTGGCCATGCCTGAGACTGCCCAGGCGGGACTCTAGTTGCAGAGGTAACACTATCAACGGAGAGTGAATTATCCGACTGAGTACTTATGAGTACTCTGAATGAAGAAATATCAAATACGGATCAATACTTGCATCATTAAACATTGCGGCGGATCGCCATGCGTTCTGTCCAGAGCGCGGAAGCGCCCGCTACTGCCGCAGGCATTGCGACGAAATTAAGCACTGGTACTATCGTCATTAGCAGCACCGCTCCGCCAAATTCCAGTACTAGCCAGCGATTTTCCGCTGCAAGCGCTCGTGTTTCATCAAATTCTAAATCCTGGCTAGCCACTGGATAATCTATATATTTCAATGCCAGGGACCAGGCGGAGAATAATGTCCACACAAAAGGCGCGGCCAAATTAATCAGTGGGATAAAAAAGAGAATCATTACCGCGAAAGCGCGGACAACAAACCATACGGACTTGCGCCATTCTTCCTTCAGGGATGATGGTACCCGCAGAATGGCGGTACCGAACCCTGGCCCACCTCCAAGGGGTAGCCCGTTGAGTTTGCGTGATACTTTTTCCGCCAATAGTGAGTTAAAGGGTGCAGCAAGGATATTTGCCACCAAAGTAAAAAAATAAAAAATTATTACCACGGGAGCGATGGTGAAAAAGGGCCATAGTAACCAGTCTATCCAGCTTAACCAAAAAGGTAGATAACCATGGGTCCAACCACTGAAGGCACCAAATCGTCCCATGCCCAACCAGACAGCGATGGAGAAAAGCAGAATGCTGGTAGCCATGGGCAGCACCAGGTAGGGACGTAGATCAGGGTCGAGGAGGAACGTTAGACCACGCGATAAATAGCCAGCGCCACTAAATGAAGATTGTGATGGCTTGGTGTTTGCGTGATGATGAAAGGGTGGGTTAGCGGCCGTACCACCATAAACGGAACCCGAAGCAGGAGACTGTTTTCTGAAGAATGGATCGAATGCTGCTCCGTAGTCAGACGTAGTAGCTCCTGGATGGGATTCTTCCGGAGCGAAGGATTCCTCGTTGTGATCCCAGTGCCCCGCAGGGTTAGCTCCCTCAGCTTCGGTAGTCGAAAACTCGGAAGTTGTCCGGCCAGCGGCACGATGGTGCGTATTCTCGGCTTCTGGATCAGGGAATCCAGGAGATGAGGCGTGTGCCCGCGTCCGTCGTGGGCGCGCGGTATGCCGACGAGTGCGCTCCCTGATTAAATCATCCTCTTCATAATCATCATCTTCCCGCTCACCACGAGAACGGTCGGCCGTCATATCTTCCAAGGCCTCTGCCATGAGACCACGCAGCATCGCCGGGTGCTCTTCCAAAAGCTCCATCAAGGCGATTTTCATGAGGTCCTTAAGGTGGTTATCGTCAATGGTTGCATGCATGATTGGGGATCTCGGACAGCGCGACGAATGTCTGGAATACGCAGTAGGCCGGATGGATTAAAACTGGTTAAAATTCAGATAATTTTAATACATATATTCGTAGAAAATATAAACAGTTTAGAAAACATATTTTTGGCTTGAATCAAACCAAGAAATCAAAACAAGCATGGCGCGACTCGAAACTTCCACGCCCTTACTTATAATGTAAGGTGTGGTAAGCGTTCACGATTCAGTGGGGACGGGAATTTGTTGTCGCGCGAATAGTCGTGCCCTTGGGATCCTCGGGAAGAGGAATATTGAGTTCCAATACTTCGTAATCACCCTCGCGTTCCAATTTAACCCGAATCTCTTGCAAATCAATTTTGATGTATTTCGCCACAACCGCCAAAATTTCTCTTTGCAAGTCTGGCAAATAATCAGGGGTGGTACGGGAACGTTCGTGCGCAAGGATAATTTGAAGTCGTTCCTTCGCGACTTCTGCAGTATTGCGTCGTCGACCTAAGAAATAGTCCAGGAACGACATGGATCAACTCCTAAATAGACGCCGGAGGAGGCCCTTCCTCTCGGAGTGAATGAAGCGCAGCGGACGATTTTCGCCAAGGAAGCGATCAACCATATCTGAATAAGCTACTCCGGCCTGGCTTCTTTCGTCTAGGATAACCGGAGTTCCTACATTGGAGGCGTTAAGGACCGATTCCGATTCTGGAATCACACCAAGCACCGGAATACCCAAAATTCCCTTGATATCATCCACACTCATCATTTCGCCTAATTCCACTCGTTCAGGGTGATAACGGGTGACGAGCAGATGTGCTTTCACCGGATCTAATTCTTCTACCGCGCGCCGTGATTTAGCCGATAAAATTCCCAGAATACGATCTGAGTCACGCACTGAAGAAATCTCTGGATTTGTAACGACAATCGCTTCGTCAGAGAAATACAAGGCCATGAAAGCCCCTTTTTCGATACCGGCAGGAGAATCGCAAACGATATACTCAAACCCTAATTCCTGTTGCAACTCATGGAGGACACGACTTACTCCATCTAGCGTCAGAACATCCTTGTCTCGCGTCTGCGACGCGGGCAGCGTATAAAGCTGATCAATTCTTTTATCTTTGATGAGCGCCTGGTTGAGCTTGGCTTCTCCATTAATAACGTTAACGAAGTCATAAACCACCCGCCGCTCGCATCCCATGATGAGATCAAGGTTCCGCAGCCCAATGTCGAAATCAATTACGACAGTTTTATGCCCTCGCAGGCTAAGTCCAACGCCGAAGCTGGCGCTGGTGGTGGTTTTGCCGACTCCCCCCTTACCCGAGGTGACGACAATAATTTTGGCCAAATTGACCCCCAATAAAAAATATTTATTATCTTCTTGACCCGGGTTTCTCAACCTTTAGGAGCTTACGAATTTACGTCCGTGTTTAAACCGCTTCAATCATTACACGCTCTCCTGATAGGTAGATCTGTGCAGGTTTAGCGCGCACATCGGCGGGAAGTTCTTTAACGCTTTCCACTACTCGATAAAAGCCGGCCACCGAAAGTAATTCCGCTTCCAGACAATAGGTAAATATTCGTGCCTCGCTATCTCCTTTCACTCCTGCTAAGGCCCGCCCGCGCAATGGTGCGTAGCAGTGGATATTACCATCGGCGAGCACCTCCGCGCCTGAATTAACCATACCTAGTACAATGAGATCACCGCCTGCGGCGTAAACTTGCTGCCCGGAACGTACCGGTTGGATCCAGAGTTTGGGTTTAATCCGCATTTCTGGTGAAGAAGTCCGAGGTTCATCTTTCCGGGTGGGCGGAAAAATGGCAAGTCCCAAGGCACGTGCTTCAGTCTGCTGGAAAACATCCGCATGACGGACCCCAAGAGGGTGAGTACCGTTGTTACGCAAAATATCAAGCAACGTTTTGAGGTCTAGAGCTTGGCCATCAATGGCCTGGAGATCCAAAACAACGGCGGTATCCTGAAAAAAGGCCGGAGCCTGAGCCGTTTTCGTCTTCAGTTCTTTTTTTATCCGATCCAGGTCAGGAGTAGTCAGATGCGCTACTGTCAACGTGAATGAAGACCCCTTGAAGGTCAATGCAGTTTGATCGGCAACAATTGGAAGTCGGTGACGGCTGGATCCTTCAATAAGGATGGGGATAGTCGGAGAGCTGAAGTCTGGCATGGATTCCAATATTCAGAAAAGGTAATAGCGCAAGGAGGGCAAACTTATACTATAACACATCCTGGTACATAGCCTGCGCCAGAGATGGCTTAAGTCTGAACTGCGTTGCTTACAGGCGTGGCCCTATGTGATGATAACGTCGATTTTTAATTCCCTCATGGATTCCTAGATAGTGGAGATTTTAAATGTCCGTCCCGCACCCAATTATCGCAGTCACCGGCTCTTCTGGTGCCGGAACTAGCACGGTGAAACACGCATTTGAGCACATTTTTCAGCGTATGAATGTTCAACCGCTGATTGTCGAAGGCGACAGCTTCCATAGCTACGACCGCGCCGAGATGAAAAAGATTACCGCCGCCGCAGAGCAGGCAGGCAAGAATTTCAGCCATTTTGGTCCCGAAGCCAATCTCTTCGCGGAGCTGGAAAAACAATTCAGTCAGTATGGCGAAACCGGTAGCTGTATGCGTCGGTACTATCTCCACAACGAAGAGGAAGCCACTCCCTGGGGCAAAAAACCCGGTGAGTTTACTGATTGGGAGCAAATCCCGACCGGCACTGACTTATTATTCTACGAAGGACTGCATGGAGCCGTAGTTACCGATACCGTTAATGTCGCCCGGCATGTCGACCTCAAGGTCGGCGTGGTTCCGATCGTAAACCTGGAATGGATTCAAAAAATCCACCGCGACACCGCCGAGCGTGGCTACTCAGCCGAGGCTGTGACTCATACCATTCTACGGCGCATGCATGACTATGTGCATTATATTACCCCGCAGTTCTCCCTTACCGACATCAATTTCCAGCGTGTGTCGCTGGTGGACACTTCCAATCCTTTTATCAGCCGCGATATTCCTACTCCAGATGAAAGCATGGTGGTGATTCGTTTTCATCGTCAAAATTTGAGAAAACAAAATTTTCCCTATTTACTGGCGATGATCCACGATTCGTTCATGTCCCGACCCAATAACTTAGTAATACCTGGAGGTAAGATGGGGATGGCGATGGAAATTATCTTTACTCCGCTCATCGAACAGATGCTGGAGCAAAGGTTGCAGACAGGAAAACGGTGTTGCGGTTGAAACTTCCACGAATAAATTCGTGGGATTCTTGATGACACCATGAATTCCAGTATCAACGATGTTTGACTTTTACCTGGGAAGGCTCAACCGAAATGGAGGCTATATCAAGCAACGTTGGCCAGTGTCAATAATTTTAATATAAATGCAGCGCATGGCGAAAATCAAAAAATATTTGAACGCGATTCATCCTGCCCGGCTAAACCCAGTGGCTCTCTCGCTATTTTCTGTAACCTTACGGTAACCTCTGGTAGCATAAATCTAGATGGCATTGTCCTTCTCACGGCGTTTGCTGGCCTGGTATGACGAGCACGGTCGTCATGACCTCCCCTGGCAACGTAGTCCTACCCCCTACCTGGTCTGGATTTCGGAAATCATGCTCCAACAGACCCGTGTGGCCACGGTCATCCCTTATTTTGAGAAATTCACCGCCCGTTTCCCAAATCTAAATAGTCTTGCTGCTGCACCCCTTGATGAAGTATTGGCGTTTTGGAGCGGACTCGGTTATTACGCGCGTGCGCGCCATTTGCATCGTGCCGCCCAGAAAACAATGACAATTCACGGTGGTGAATTGCCCACTGATATCGATACGCTGCGTGCTCTTCCAGGAGTTGGGCGTTCCACCGCCGCCGCGATCTTGGCTTTGACGATGGATGCACGTCATCCAATTCTCGACGGCAATGTCAAACGGGTGCTTGCTCGTTATCACGCCATTCCTGGTTGGCCTGGCGAGACACGAGTCGCACAACATCTATGGAACCGTGCCGAGACCCATACCCCTCACCAGCGTGTGGCATCCTATACCCAGGCCATCATGGATCTGGGTGCGACCGTGTGTACCCGCACCCGCCCCGCTTGCACACGTTGTCCAATTGCGGACGACTGTCAGGCATACATCTTGGGACAGACCAGTCAATTTCCTGGCTCCCGACCCAAGCGCGTCTTACCGTCACACACGATTATTTTTATCCTCCTTCTTGATTCCACTAACGCCGTGTTTCTTGAACGACGCCCCGAGGCAGGAATATGGGGTGGACTTTGGGCCTTTCCCGAATGTCCGCTCGACCAAAACCCTGTCGCCTGGCTCGCTCGAACCCACGGAATCGTAGCTCAACACCTGGTTACCTGGGAGCCAGTGCGCCATACCCTCACCCATCTCCACTTGGATATCACACCATGGCTAGGACGTGCGCAAGGGCTTAATCAACATGCTATAACAACGGATAAACCGAAAAGTTCGCCGATTTGTCAGCGTGATTCCATGGCGGCGGACACCACCCTCTGGTATAACCCCCGTCAAGTTCCGCCAGGTGGATTTGCGGCTCCTGTGGCACGTCTTCTGGCTCGACTGAATATTTATCCCCTCGGGGAAAAGTAAAGTATCTACGGCCTGTGAAGCTACGGAGCGTGAATCCGCGCAAGCAGCGCGTCACCAGTCCCGTAGGGCTGGCAGCTAGGCAAGACTGACGTTTTTACTGAACGGTTGCAAAACCGCTTTTCCTCCCCCGCTCTATAAATACGGGGTTTCTCGGAGATTCTGATGACTCATATGGTGTACTGCGTCAAACTAGGAAAAGAAGCCGAAGGGCTTACATTTGCCCCTTATCCCGGCGAACTCGGACAGCGCATTTATCAAAATGTTTCCGCCGATGCCTGGAAGCTCTGGCTACGCCAGCAAACCATGTTTATCAACGAATATCGCTTGAGCGCTATTGATCCCAGGGCGCGTAAATTTTTAGAGGGGGAAATGGAAAAATTTTTCTTTGGCGCTGGATCGTCACCGCCGGTGGATTTTGTTCCACCGCAATAACCATGGAATCAATCCAATCCCCGGATAATGGATAATATATTCGGGGATGGAAAAAATTAATTTTCATCCATCATAAAAAGACAATAGCAAAAATCCCGCCCATTAAACCTTCCTCGTGGATGAAAAGGGAGTAAAAAAATCCTGGATGGGAGTTTGCGATAATGTCTGCGACTTATCGAGTGATTATGCAAAATCTGACAGATAGTGAAACATTTCTTTTTATCGGTTTTTTTGTACTCTGTGTTTGCGTTCTTTTTGTGTTAGGGATGTGTTTCAGGCATGGATTCTTTCGCAAGTTACGTCATGAAGAAGCTCAAACAGAAACAAGTACGCTAAGTTTTTCAGAACGGTTATACCGACGTTCTTCCATAAATGTATCCGCTCCGCCCGCAGCCAAGAACAAAAATATCTGGGTAGACACAAAAATAAAACACGAAAGGCAAATAAATCCGCCAGTGATAAACTCTCCAGACAAATAATTATTTCAAAAACGATGCCTACTGTATTCTTGGTCTATTTGTCCATGTGTGAATTGCCATTCTATTTTCCATCCTATTTCTCCCGCTGATGCCTGAAAGCAATGACATGGACCAAACCCCGGTACTGCCGCCAATACGCCGTTGACAAATAATAATGGTGTCCGTGTTCGTTCCCATGGAGGAATTCCTGCTGCCTGCCAAAGGTCTTTAAGCGGTCGGTGATGAGTAGTTCCAGCGAGACGGCAACGTTCTCCGCCTTGGCGTAAACGTACTGTAATCCCTTGAATACGGGCTAATTCGGATAATCCTACTCCGATTAGTGGCTGGGCGGTCAGAATCCCCCAGTGCAAACGCAAAGGAGTTTCCAGATCGTTCCATTCCAGCTCCCAATCTGGTAGTGGTAGATCAGGCAGGGGCTTCATTAAATACAGTAGATTTCGATAGCGACGTAGCTCGCTGTTGGTCCAACTGATTAAAGGCGTAGCATCCTGACGGGCCATCGCTGCTTCTGCCAGCACCCGCTCCAGGATCGCAGTTGATGGGACTGCATGACCATTGTCACGAATCCAGAACCGCAGGAGGTTGCGTGCCCGTGCGGGACCGAGGCCAAGCATGGGTGCCACGGGTAGCGTGTTGGATCGTGGTCTGGTTAATTGCGCGATGTCTTGCGCTGCCAATGATTCGAGCAAGGATGTTGCTTCCGCTTGGTGAGTAGCGGTGCGGGCGAAGGTTAGCGCAGCGGCGGGCCAACGTTGTTGCAGAAGCGGAAAAATTTGATGGCGTAAGTAGTTACGGTCATGGCGCTGGTTTAGATTGTCGTCATCATCCACCCAAGCAAGGCCAGCCGCATGTGCGTAAGCGAGTAGCTCGGCCCGCGAATGGTTGAGCAGGGGCCGTACTAAATAACCGGCATGAAACGCTGCCAAGGCTGGCATGGCGGCCAACCCTCGCGATCCAGCGCCACGCAAAAGCTGAAGCAATACCGTTTCAGCCTGATCATCCAAGTGATGAGCAGTAAACAACACCTCTCCGAATGCCATCACCCTAGCAAGGGCAGCATAACGGGCGGTGCGCGCCGCCGCTTCTAGTCCTTCGCCTGAGTCAGATTGAACCTTCACTTGCAACAACCGATACGGCACTCGCAACCCCGCACAGATTGATGCACAGTGTTGCGCCCAACGTTCAGATTCAGGATTAAGACCATGGTCTACATGAACCGCAATCAGCTCGGGCAGCTCGGCCGCGATGCTGGCGAGCGCATGCAGCAGGCAGTGAGAATCAACCCCGCCACTGTAAGCTACCCACCAACGTCGCGCAGAAGGCACTGTAGCCAAAGCAATACGCAAGGTGACGGAAGAAAATTCCATTTCAACTTTACAACCGCATTGGCATCACTACATAACGGGAGGATTGATTCCCTTCACCTTGAATTAAGGCACTGCTGTCGGCATTAGTAAGCCTGATGGTTACCCGATCATCCTCAATCGCTCCAAGGGCATCCAAGAGATATCCTACGTTGAATCCTATTTCCAGTGGTTCTCCTTGGTATTCTGCAGTTACTTCCTCTTCGGCTTCCTCTTGCTCGGGATTAACGGCAAGAATTCGGATTTTGTCTTCCGATACTTGGACACGCACCCCACGGAATTTTTCATTAGAGATAATAGCCGCGCGACTGAGTGCTTGACGCAATTTTTCCCGCTCAATCGTGACCACTTTCGTGGTGGCTTGTGGAATAACGCGCTGATAGTCAGGAAATTTGCCATCAATCAGTTTCGAGGTAAAAGTAGTATCAGGCAGAATGATCTGAATGTGATTGGTTCCGATAGCTACCTGAATCGGTGTTTGCGAATCCTGTAACAAGCGTGATAATTCACCGACACCCTTGCGGGGGACGATTACTTGAATAGGATTAGGTGGATCCACTTCCGCAGCTAGTTCACTCAACGCGAGACGATGACCATCGGTGGCACAAGTTCTCAGCCATCCTTTTTCCACCTCCAGTAATAATCCAATCAAAAAATAACGCACGTCGGCCACTGCCATTGCAAAATGGGTTCTGGCGATAAGCCCTTTAAGTACATCTTGAGGTAGGCTTAACTTTGTGCCTTCCCGTACTTCCTCAACATTTGGGAATTCCTCGGCTGGTAAAGTTGCTAAGGTGTAACGAATTTTTCCCGCACGCAACAATACCCGTTCTCCCTCTATGGCTATACTGACTTCCGTCGTCTCGGGCAAGGCACGACAAATATCCAGCAGTTTGCGGGCCGGTACTGTAATTTTTCCAGGCTCGGCCATCATTAGGGGTATCCTTCCTACCAGCTCTACCTCTAAATCAGTAGCGGTTACCGCGAGTTGGTTTTCCGTTACCACCAACAACAAATTTCCCAGAATCGGCAAAGTCTGGCGTCGCTCGACTACGCTTGCGACCGCCTGTAACGGCTTGAGTAATATTTCTCTTTGTATTGTAAAGCGCATATTCGTCCAAATTCGGCGCAGAAACCCCCACCTTTAGGCGTTGAGAGGAAGCGCCGTCCTCCTGTTGTGTTGAAGTAGAATTGAAAAGTTGCCGGCTTTTTTGGCTGACAGCCCATAAGTGGCTTGGTGACGCACACCTTTCAGAAGTATACCGAAGCGGTTATGACACCGCCCGCGTGGATTACGCGACAAAATCTCATCACAAGGCGACGAAGCAGGTCAACGGTGAGACCATCTGTCACAAATTGATAGTACCCCGATTAATAGAATTACGTAAATTCAACGTAAAAATTTTCTGTGTTTCAAGTAATCCGATTCCTAATCCAGACAGCGCGCCATGCAAATGAGCGGCAACGATTATGATTCCATTTGCGTCAATAAGAAAACTGGATAATGAACCTTGCCACTGTTCCCAAACAAGTTTAATTGCCAACAGCGCTAACAGCCAGGCACCTTCCAAAGCGCCCGAAAGGAAGATAACAATAGCACCAGCTGCAAACCAGCCATGAAGAAGTCCTGAAAGCCCAACGTACCAAGTGACTTTAGGATTAAAAACAAGCAAACCCACGCCCGTGCCCACCATGCAAACCAGGGTGATTCTCCACCAGGCAAGCGCCGAAAATGTACCATTATAAATCACCATAATTAGGATGAGTGTGGCAAGATTAAGCACAAGATGAGGCCAACCAAGATGCGCCAATTGTCCGGTAAATATTCTCCAAAGCGCACCACTTAAAATCGTATTGCGTTCATAGCGTAATAAAATATTTAGATCAAATAATTGAATCGCGCTAGAGCTAATGGCAACGACGAATGCTGGCAACATGGCACAATTACGCAGTCGAAAAATTGTAAACATGGATGTTTCCAAATAAATACACAGTGTGTATATCAATAGGAGTTACGCAGTTGAATTTGTAACTCTATACAAGTAGGAGTTACGCAGTTGACAAACAATTGCGTTAAAATACAACAATGAACCATCCA
>CAUYTW010000015.1 GCA_963575715.1 Gammaproteobacteria bacterium
ATTTCCGTGAACATTTTCCACCGTCCTGAGCACTGGAGCCGCTCCGGCACCAGCGACATTAGGTTTTGCTGCATCAGTGGATTTTACAGAATTTTCTAATATTGATAATTTTTCAAGAATATCGGAAATAATCTGATTAGTATTATTTTGATTAGCAGCGGAAATAAGTTTTTCATTATTCCCGTGAACATTTTCCGTCGTTCTGAGCACTGGAGCCGCTCCGGCACCAGCGGCAGTTGGTTTGGCAACCTCAGTGGATTTTACAGAATTTTCCAATACTGCTAATTTTTTAAAAATAGAGGAGAATATTAATTCTTTGTTTGCTCCTTGAACATTCTCTATTGCCTTAATAACTGGAGTAATTTCATTAATAGATTTAGTCATCTCCGCAGAATTTTGTAATGCCGATAATTTAACAAAAATATCAGAAACAATTGATCCAGACGCGAAATTTTCTTTTTTATCATTAACCTTTATTGGCGATGATAATTGATTTTCGATATTGGGAAAAATTGTTGGAGGCGCTTGAGATGTAGATTTTTTCGCCTCTAATGGCCTATCCATTGGAGGAGGCAAACCTAATAATGACATGACTAAATTAACAAGTGTCGCTGCATCCTCAGGGCTAGACTTCAATTTTTCCAGTCTGGCTGAATGATTTTTTGAAACAAAACCATTGGTAACAGAGGATTCTTTTGAAGGTGCAAGTAGTTGATTAATAGCATCTTCAAAATTCATACCCTCCGATTCAACATTCAGAAAGGTCGCGGACGCCGGGACGGGTAAAGCAGTAGAAACAGGTAGCGTTGGATTTACGACGAAAGTTGACATTGGGATCATCTCCGTGTGGTTTCATGATCCTAATGCAAATTTTATACCTATTATTAATCTTGACTATTCAGCCGGAAAAATTTTTCGTTTTCTCAGACATTCTTGTATAACGAGAAATTTCTCAATTCCGAAGTATAGCGAGGGGATTACAGTGAGAGATAACCACTACCCGTGGTTATCTTTTCATCAGTGTCTCCGAGAAACCTCGCCCTTGAGGGCGGGGAGGAAAGGAGACGGTTTTACAACTGTCCGTAAAAACACAGGTCTTTCCTGGCTGTCAGCCCTTACGGACCAGTGACACACACCTTGCGGTGTGGCTCACCTCGTCAATGTTGCAACGCAGCTTCAGTTCTTGAGAACTTTGCGACAAACCGCAACGAGTTCGATTTCTCGAACTACGGCTGGTCAACCTCGGACTTGTTTTTACAAGCCCTGCCCTTTAGGGCCGTGGTGATTGACTTGAAGTTGTTTCCTCGTTGATGAGGAATGTAGATAAATCATTAGAAAAACTATCGATAATTGAGGTGTAGGTCATCATTGCCACTGGCGCGAGGGCGGAACCAATGTAACAGACGCTGGAGAATACGAATGAAATAGCAGCTGCACCTTCCATGACCCGAATTGGTGGTATCACTCCTTGCATGCTGGCCACGATTCGACTAAAACCTCCCATCAGATAAACTAGAATACCACCTGTGGTGGCGCTTGCCGCCAAACAACCGACACCACTAAGTTCAGTATCAGTAAATGGTGATGTGAGTTGGTCAATAAAGGGAAGTGATTGGGACTGCGCATGTACTATCACGGGTTCAGCCAAAAAAAACGTTAAGGCTACTAGCAGCGGCATGAAAAAACGCATGGTGATTACCGAATTGAGGAAGTTTGGAGCGGGTGATGGGAATCGAACCCACGCCATCAGCTTGGGAAGCTGAGGTTCTACCATTGAACTACACCCGCCCACCTATAGATTAATCATTAGCATTGTAACGGTTCACCACGAGCGGTCAAGACCCATGTGGCGTACAGAAAAATTAAATAAATTAGTCGGATTTATTGATTACATAATGGAAAGCGGATAATAAATTTAGCGCCGGGTGGTTCGACGAGATTGCACGCTTCGACTTGGCCGCCATGAAATTCAGTAATCATGCGAACGATATAAAGACCAATTCCCAAATGTGGTTCATTACCACGCTGGGATCGAATTGATACCATTGACTCGAATAAACGTCCTTTCATCTGAATGGGTAATGGTGCGCCATAATCGGTTATAGACAGTACCGCGTAGCCATATTCTGAAGTCAGATGAATCTGGATTGGAGCCTCATTACCACTAAAATCCACGGCATTGGAAATAAGTTTATCAAACATTTGCGCAATGAATTCAGGTACGCCATTAATCTTCATTGATAAATTAACTACTTCCAGAGAAAAAGTTTTGTGGGGATAAATTATACGATATCCTTCCACGCAACCCTTTACGACTTCCGAAATCTCAAAATTTTCGGTTGCGGTTTTTTGTAGACTCTGCTCCAGGCGTGATGCCTCGCTCATGCAGGCAATAATCGAGGAAAGACGCGCCACACCTTCCCGGGCACGGTTAGTATAGGTAGACGCATCCGATGAAAGTGACTGCATCTCCAAATTTTCCAAGGAAGATTTAACCACCGCCAATGGCGTGCGCAATTCATGGGATAGGCGGCTGGCCACATCCTCAAGATAACGGGTGTATTGGCCAATTCGATCCAGCAAGCTGGAAAAACTACGTGCAAGATCACCGACTTCGTCCCTGGCAAAGGAGCCGGTGATCCGTCCTCGCACCCGGCCGTCGGGACCCGTGGCGCGTTCAGCTTCATTACGTAGTCGTGTGATGCGGCTGGAAAAACGGGAAGCGAATATTAGCAATGATAGAGTCGCCGTCAGGAATACCACCAACGTAACATTAAATAAATTCTCTAATACCCGATTCTGTAAACTCAAAATGGTGTTGCTGGTTTCCTCGACCACGACGACCCCGGTTACCTTATCCTTGGTACGTACCGGATGAGCCGCAGAGAGAATTGCGATATGGCGGTCTCGCAGTTGACGCCAGCGAGTCTGGGGAGTACCCATGAGTGCTGATTCGATTTCTTGACCTTCGAGCCGTGCCGCACCTGAAAGATCATCATCAAAACTCGTGCTGGGTTGAGGGAGAATCATTCGGTAAATGGCGTGCATCAGCACGGCAGTGGAATTGCTCGTTTTCTCATGAACGGGAGTTCTGTCCTGTAAACTTCCCGCCAGGGCAAGAACACGCTTGTTGTGATCTACTACCCACATCCGCTCGGTACCCCGTTCCAGCTCTTTAAGGATGCGCTCAATCTCGGGCGAGGGCACAATCACCACCCCTAATTCCTCCACCTTTCGGGTACCAGCGGTGCCAATAATCGTCTGGATCCCACGAGTCACGCTATCGTCCACATCGGCAATAGCGAAAGCCAGCCGTGTGCCAACCATAGACATGGGAATACGTAATTCAATGATATAGCCGTCTTTAGTTACGCGCCAGGAACCCTTGATACGGACCTCGGGACGTACCGTAAGCGGATTGTTGGGGTTATCCGGCATGAGGTGGGCATTCACCCATCCAGGGATCTGAGTTGCCAGACGATAGCGATAGAATTTGTCATCAGGCCCTTGGAGTGCGATTTGAAGATGATCGCATTGATCAAGACGGTAGCTGTTGGGTGCCCGATAAACTATCTTGTCGTCCTTTACTATAAAAACGGTATAAATATAACGTTCGTAGGTTCCGATGATTTGCCTGAAGGATAAGGAATCAGGGTTATAAGCAACCTTGCTTTCCAGAACATTGTCAGCGGAGTAGATGTGGGTTTGCGTCAAGTAAGGCCGCCAGTCATCCAGTTGACCATCAAGCACGATAGGACCACGCAGCGCCGGAATGAACATCTCATGTTCCGCTTGCGTCGAGCGTAAAAGATCGGCATGGCGCTGAAACAGCTCAGGATGATTATGAAGCACTGCGGCTACGGCGCGCGCTGTGGCAAGGAGAGCGTTCTCTTGACCCTGCTGGAGAAAGACTTCCATTTCGCGCAGATATTCATAACCTATCCACGGGATAGTTAGTACCGAAAGGGAGAGCAGCAGCAGTTTGAAACGAAGACTAAACAGCGTTCGCCGTCGAAGGCGGATTTCTGGCTTTCGATTCTTATCTTGATTCGGCACTGCTACCCTCAATTTGTCCACGTATTTATTCAGGGAAATATCAATGAGAATTTTCCGCCTTCCAGCGATAGCCCATTCCGTAAATAGTCTCTATTGAAGAAAAATCACTGTCCAGCGCTACGAATTTTTGACGAACACGCTTAATGTGGCTAGTGATAGTGCTGTCATCCACCACGATGTTGGCCTCGTGCATGAGCTGTTCACGGTTTTTCACATATCCAGGAAAACGGGCTAGGGCGTGAATCAACCAAAACTCGGTCAGGGTAAGCTCTATGGGTTGCCCACGCCAGCGCACCTGCATCCGATTCATGTCCATGGTCAACGAACCACGGTTGATGATGGATTCACGCTCTGGCGGCGCACGCAAGGCATCCATCCGTCGAAATAGTGCCGCAATACGCGCTCCTAAGTGGGGTAAGCTAATATCCTTGGTAAGGTAGTCATCTGCTCCGAGACGTAACCCGGAGATGGTATCGAATTCAGTATCTCGGGCAGTTAAAAAAATAATTGGAAGCGTCAAAGACATGGCGCGTAATTCCCGACATAGCTCAAAACCTCCCTCCACTTCGTCCTCCAATCCAATATCCAAAATTGCGAGGTCTGGCAGACGATCCCGAAAGGATGCCAACGCATCCAAACGATTCCCGAAGGTGATCACGTCATAACCTTGACGACGTAATACATCAGCATAGTTTTCTCGAATGGATGGTTCATCTTCAACGATGGCAATTTTGCGTTTCATGAGCAGCTCGTATTTTTGGATCAGTTGGTTTTTGCGCGGCCTTTTAAACAGCGATGAATTTCGACAATGGCTTGGTCATACGTTTTTCGTAGCGCTTCCAGGGTATTATTCGCATATTCCCCGCGACTAAGTTCAGTGTCGAGCTTTTCTACCGCACGGTACAAATCAACCGCACCAACATTCCCCGCCGTTCCTTTGAGACGATGAGAAACTGCCTTAGCTTGCTTGATTTGGCCCGCAGTGAGCGCACGATCAATTTCGTTCAAATCCTCGCCAACGCTATCGGAAAAGCTTTTTAGAATGTCGAGAATTTCGGTGCGATCGGAAAAAACCATGCGGAGATTGCGCAAATCAAAGCCGGCCATTTCGATGACTATTTCTCGGTCGTCATTCACTGACAATGCAAGCGAGGACCGCGAGGGAGTAGAAACGAGAACAGCAGCGTTCTTGATGCGTTCGGGAATCCAACGCAGGAGAGTGGCGGCCAATTCCTCCTGGTTGATGGGTTTGCCCAAGAAGCCATTCATGCCCGAGGCCAACACCCGCTCTTTTTCCTCGGCGGTGACCCCCGCCGTTAGGGCAATCACCGGCAGAGTGGCCCACGCCGTGTTTTGGCGAATGCGACGCGTTGCCTCCAGGCCATCCATCCCCGGCATATGAACATCCATCAGCACTACATCGAACCGCTCGCCAGCCAGACGGTCTAGCGCCTCTTGCCCATGATTGGCAATTTCGATCACGATTCCCCAACGTTTCAACAATCCCCGGATGACCTGTTGGTTGATGGTGTTATCTTCAACGACTAGCACACGTGCGCCCGTCAAACGACGAATGCGCTCGTTATCACTAATGGATTTTTTTCGAGACCGAACATCTTCGCTATCAATGCGTGTCCCGGACGCCACCCCCAGTGGGAGCTTGAAAGTAAAACTGCTTCCCTGACCTTCGACACTTTCCACTACGCAGTCACTGCCCATCAGCAACAACAACTCGCGGCTAATTGCAAGCCCAAGACCAGTGCCACCAAATCGACGCGAGATTGATACATCGGCCTGGCTGAACGCCTGAAAAAGCCGCGCTACCATCTCCTCGGACATGCCGATCCCAGTGTCTTCGATCCGGAATACAAGATGTGCTTGCGAAAGCTCCAGTGCCTGAGCGCTAATCCGCAACAGGACGTGACCGCGTTCGGTAAATTTGATGGCATTACCCAGCAGATTCAGAAGTATCTGTTGCAGACGCAGGCTATCTCCCACCAATAAGCGAGGCACCTCCGGCATTACTTCAATGATGAAATCCAGTGATTTTTCCTCGATGCGCAGCGCGAATAGATTACGCAGGTTATTGAGTAGCACATCGAGATCGAATGGAAAATTTTCGATGGTCATCCGCCCAGATTCGATCTTCGAGTAATCAAGAATATCGTTAAGAATGCCCAGCAAGCTTTTCGAGGATCCGTGAATTTTCTCCAGATAATCACGCGCCTCCGGTGTCAGCGGTTGATATAGCGCCAGCTCGGACAGACCGATGATGGCGTTCATCGGCGTGCGAATCTCATGACTCATGTTGGCCAGAAACGTGCTCTTGGCGCGACTGGCCTCTTCTGCGGCAGCGCGCGCCTGGCGGAGATCAACGGTTCGTTCCTCAACGCGCCGTTCGAGTTCCCGTTCCACTGAACGCAGTGTCAGGTGAGTACAGACACGGGCCAGCACCTCCTCAGGCTCGAAAGGCTTGGCGATGAAATCAACCCCTCCCGAAGTAAACGCTCGAACCTTAACCTCGGTGTCGGTAGCGGCGCTGATGAAGATAATCGGAATGCCTTTGAGGTCGTCATCGGCCTTGAAGCGCCGGCATACTTCGTACCCGTCCATCTCGGGCATCAATACGTCGAGCAACACCAGATCTGGAGCTTCGCGTCGCGCCGTCCGCAAGGCGAGTTGACCACTACGCACTGAACGGGTGTCGTAACCATGCTCACGCAGAACATCTCCGAGAACGGTCAGGTTCTCGGGCGTGTCATCGACCAGTAATAAAATGGCTGCTGCAAACTTCATAGGTACCATCACCATCGATCTGTCTTTCTAGGCTTGGCTGCTTCGGCTGCTGGTTCGTTCGATACCGTCCGCTTGTTCGATGACATTTTTTTTGGTTCTCTGGTTATATCTATCTAATCTATCACTTTCTATTTCTACCTGTTCATGCACCAACGTCGGTTGGTTGACGATTTCCACTCGCAGAATATCTTCCAACGCGTTCGCTCGGGTAATCTCGACTCGTAGCCATTGGCCGGGTTGAAGACTGAAATAGGTTGTGGCAGGCAGGGTAGTTTCCAGCATAAATTCTGGGAGAACGATCTGAATTCGCTGGCCATGAATCGCCACTACCAGGGCATCAGTCTCCAAACCACGCCGCTGTTCCAGCAGCCGCAGCAGCCAATAGCGGCGACGATTTTGTTCCAAAAGCGACGATTGGCTTACCGGGCGTTCGATAGCAGAGAGAATGGCTTTAAGCTCAAGCATAGTATAGGGAAGGGGTTCACCTCGCAGAAAGGCGGCAAACTGACGTTGATTAACGAGGTCGGCGTAACGGCGGAGCGGAGAAGAAATTGTAGCGTAGCTTTCAACGCCAAGGCCATGATGAACAATGGGTTCTATCCCGACTTCGGCCCGAGAAAGCTGCATCCGCTGACGATAATTGAGCCACAGGTCGTCGGGAACTACCCCTTCGAATAAACGTTCCCTAGGTGCCGTTTGACCACGATAGATACAAGGAACTTCAGCTTCTTTCATAACAGCGGCGCTAAGACGGTTGGCCTGAATCATCATTTCGCTTACTAGGATTCGAGCACCCGTCTCACATTCCTCGCGTTCAACGTTGACCTTACCATCTGTGGCTACCGTCACCGTCAGCTCAGGAAAGGTCAGGAACAATGCACCGCGCGCCCAGCGTTCCGCTCTCCACGACTGGGCGATGGCAAGGAAAGTATGCCAGGGAGATTTTTCATCGGATGCCAGAAGAGCATCAACTTCCTTGTAGGTACGCCGGATTACTCGTAACACGGTAAAGGCAAAGCGGCGCGCGCGTACCGCGCCTGCCGTATCCACGGTGACGAACAGGCTGATTGCCGGACGTAAAACACCCTCTGTTAAGCTACAGAGATCCTCGGAGATCACGGTTGGCAACATAGGGATATATAAATCAGGAAGATAGATTGAAGTCCCCCGCAGACGCGCTTCACCATCTAGAAGTGAATCACGGCGAATCACGGCGGAAACATCAGTAATATGAATCCCGACTTCAAACCCACCCGGGACTACCGTAAGACTCAGCGCATCATCCACATCCAGGGTCGAAGCGCTGTCAACGGTATAAACTGTCAATTCTCTGAGGTCCAGTCGTGGATCTTTCTGCCATGACCAGTTTGTGGCGTCTGCCAGGATCCTGGCTTCTTTCTCTACTTTGTCTGGTAGCACCCGTCGCGTATCCAGGCGCAACAACATCAAATTTTCATCGGGATCCCATACGCCAAGTCGCACCAAAAGCTGAAAAGGTGCCTCTTTCTCATCCAGTTTAGCTACACGAAAAATTTCCCTTAACCGCTCACGGGAACGAGACTCTTCTCCGTTTAAGGCCAAATCCTTGAGCATCTCGATGATTTCTGTGCCTTCGGGCGGAATTGGCAATAGCTGGCCATCGCAGGCGGCGCGCAACCAGTCACTTACCCGTCGCGCACGAGTTACCTTTTCCTCCTCTCGGGCACGCTGGATGAGTACCGCTGCCACGGTGGCGGCATCCGTAGGACGAAAGCCTGTATCGCCACGACCGCGAAAATGGATCCGTTCCCGATACAGTGCATGTAATACAGCGGCAATCTGGTCGTCATTCCCTTCGCCAAACGCCAGCTCGGCCAGTTCGATTGCTGCGAAATGCCTGGTCTCGTCCTTGAGCACCTCCCATAACCCCGGAATATCGACCTCCGCCACCAACGCTTCGCGACGTACCGCGCGTATCTGAAGCACCCGAGTTAACGCTTCTCGAGCTTGATCGGTGTCTAAATAAAGATCATGCAGGTGAACTACCTGCTTGGAAGCCGCATTTATCTCGCGTCCCGACTCAGTAAGCAGTCGTAATTTTCCCTTGCGCTCCTCCAGACATACTGCGGCCACGACCTGGTTGTTTTCCAGCAGATCCAAAATCTGGCCTCGGGTGGGAACATTAGCAATCAAAAGATTCATTCTCCAAAATTAAATTAAATTTCCAAGGTTAATTCTTCCAGAATAGTTCCACACAAAATTACCCAACCTTTACCGCGCCGTGTGTAAGGATGACAAGACGAGACCATCCTGTCGTCTGAATATTCAAAATGATACACGCGCCGCCAAGCCAGACCTTGCTCGCCAAAACGTATCCCTAAACGCGCGAGGGCAACGGTTTCGTCCAAAAATTGCATTCCGGCCTGATGACAGGCTTGGCGGGAAAAAATAATCGCACTTTCCCGAGCGCGGAGACTATCGGAAAAAAACCAGGCCACTAACGCCATTCCAAATAGAGACCAGAGCAGTTCTTTGGGGTTCATAATAATTTTGCCATATTTATATAATAAATTGAATTATATATGATTATGTTTGTCTTAATAACAAATAATCAATAAGTTATATAAAATAACATCAAGTTTTCAATCAAATCTGATGTTGTTAAGCAAAAAATATGTATAATTCGCCATAATTATGTTGCCAAGTGGTAACAGATATGTTGTAATGTTGCATCAAAGTTGATTGCTATTGTCATATATTAGATTTATTTATTAAATATTATTTATATTAAATAATGGGTTAACTATAATGAACCAATATCTCGAAACGAAATTTCTACGGACTATGTTTGTTTGGTTACCTGTGCTGCTGCACCCATTATCCGTTCATGCCTCTAAGGAAGAAGCCAGCCTTGCCGAAGGTTCCTCTACAGCACATGCTCCAGTTATTGAAGTACCACGCCATGAGGAAAAAGACGTGCCTCGCAATCTGCGAGAGGAAAGCGACTCTGCCGAGGTTCGGCAGCAGGCTTTCGTAAATATTTTGTTACCTTTATTGCTTATGGAAAATGAAGTAATTGAAAGCAAGCGTAAACGAATGCTAAAACATTTTTCCAGCCTTGCGCGTGGTGAAGCCCTAGAAATAGCTAATCAAGAATGGCTGCGTGCGCTGGCGGTGGAATATCGCGTGGATGGCGACCCGCTAACCGATGCGGAAGTTCGTGAAGAACTTCTCCAGCGGGTAGATATCGTTCCTGTGGATCTGGCGTTGGCTCAAGCGGCTACTGAAACTGGCTGGGGTGCATCCCACGGCGCACGCAAGGATCGTGATCTGTTTGGAATGACTGCTATACGCTCTAATCGTACCATCAGAACCAGTTCAGGTCGGTTGGTACGTGCGCCAAAGTTTTCTTCCTTGCGCGAAGCGGTGCATACCTACATCCATAATCTTAACAGCCACGATGCCTATCGGTCGCTTCGGGCGATTCGCACAAAACTACGCAGTGAGCGTAAACCTCTCCATGGGATTCGAGTAGCAGATGGGTTATTGAAATACTCAACTCGCGGAGTCCATTACGTCAAACAGATCCGTACCATCATTCATCAAAACAATCTTAATCGTTATATAAACGCCCGACTTTTACCGAGTCGTGACCAGGTGGTTTCGCTGGATGCTAATCTGGCCTATGCCAATTAATTGCCGAACAGGATTGAATGCCATGCAATCGACCAGGTCAATCACCCCGCGCTTAAAGGGCGGGGCTTGTGAAAACAAGCCCGAGGTTGACCAGCTTTAGTTCGAGAAATCGGACTACGTTGCAACGAAGTAACAGACTCACCCTGG
>CAUYTW010000016.1 GCA_963575715.1 Gammaproteobacteria bacterium
TTTCCTCCCTGCCCGGCTAAAGCCGGGGTGGCTCTCTCGCGGGCATTTGGTGATAGGGTATGCGATTCTGAAAAGAATACCTGGAAAACCTGGTTACCACAACCAGCGCACCGTCGCATAAAACAAAGCGGCGAACAGGGCGGTGGCGGGTATGGTGATAACCCAGGCGATAACGATATTTCCTGCCACCCCCCAACGTACTGCAGAGGCACCGCGCAGAAGGGAGCCAACACCAACAATGGCACCAGTGATGGTGTGAGTGGTCGAGACAGGAATCCCAAGACCCGTCGCTGCGAATAGAGTGATTGCGCCGCCAGTTTCAGCGCAAAAGCCCTGTACAGGACGAAGATCGGTAATGCGCGATCCCATTGTACGTACGATGCGCCAGCCTCCGGCCATGGTACCCAATCCCATAGCTGCCTGACAGGCCATCACCACCCACAGCGGGACATGGAATTCGCCGCTCAAATAACCCTGACTATACAACAGCATGGTAATCACTCCCATCACTTTTTGGGCATCGTTACCGCCATGTCCTAAGCTGTAAAGGCTGGCAGACACCAACTGAAGGCGACGCGAGCGCCGGTCAGCAATATCTGGAATCGTGCGAAAAAATAGCCAGGACACCGCAACCATAATGATCATCGCCAAAAAATAGCCGAGCAGTGGTGACAGTACGATTGCCAAACTGATCTTGCCAAGGCCACTCCATACCACTGCATCGAGACGACCTGCCTTAGCTACGGCGGCACCCACCAAACCTCCGATAAGCGCATGCGATGACGAAGACGGTAATCCCAGCCACCAGGTGATGAGATTCCAAGTAATGGCACCCATCAGCGTGCCAAAGATCAAGTGGGTATCAACAAGCGAAGTCTGAATCACTCCGGTGCCAATGGTTTTAGCAACTTGGTGGCTAAAGAACAAAAAGGCGATGAAATTAAAGAAAGCCGCCCACAAAACCGCCTGACGGGGACTCAACACCCGGGTGGAAACTACAGTGGCAATACTGTTAGCGGCATCATGGAGACCATTGATAAAATCAAAGGCTAAGGCAATGATAATGAGCAATACTAGAATAGGAAGACCGACGGCAACATCCACGAACCAGCTCCTTATCAGCTATTCTCGGCAACAATGTCGCCGATTACTTTAGCAACATCGTCACAGGCGTCAACGACCTCCTCAATAAGATCGTAAAGTCTTTCCATGTGCGCCGCCAGGGCCGGTTCCACCGGACAGGTAACGGGATCGAAAAGACGATCCAGCCCCTTCAGGTAATAATTATCCGCTTCATTCTCAATCTCATGAACCTTTTGACAGAGAACGTTAATGGTTTGGGCATGAGTGGAGACAGCCTGAGTCAGGGGCATGATCTGATGGAGAGTCTTAGCGCACAGGTTGGCGCAGTGCGCCATGGCCGCCATCTCTTCGGTAAAGGTCTCAATACGATAAATCGCAGCGCGTTTAGCTACGTCCTCAGCATAATCCGCTACGCTGTCCATGACACTGACCAGGGTACGAATCTCGCTACGCCGAAAAGGTGTGATGAATGAACGATTAAGGAGCCGATAAATCCGCTCGGCACACTGATCTGCCCGGGTTTCAGCGGCCTCCAACGGTACCAAATCGACTGGCTCACCCCTGATAAGCAAGTCGTGGAGACATTGGGTAGCCTCCACGACTGCCATAGAAAAATCAACAAATAGCGGTGTGAATGCCTCCTCGCGGGGCATTAAAAACTGAAAAAGACGATGCAACATTTAGCCTACTCCTGAGTGATGGGACTCATGACACGATTATAAGGCACTGGACCCAAGATTATCGTCATGAATTCCACGGCTAAAGTTTGCGCCCTCATTAGATGACTACAAGCCACCCAACTTTTAACAGTAGCATAGCAGTCATACACCAGATTAAATATAATGCTGATCGTAGATATGTCTTTATAATATATATGTTTAGATATATTTCTATATATTATAAGCTACCTAATATACTTTCGTAATCAACTTTGCTGACGAATTACTTGGCCGCCATTAACGCTAGGGTAGTATCCAACATCCGATTGGAGAAGCCCCATTCGTTATCGTACCAAGACAGTACCTTGACTAAGGTGCCGTCAATGACGCGGGACTGACTGGCGTCATAAGTAGAACTTACAGTCGTGTGATTGAAATCCGATGAGACCAATGATTGGTCGTTGTAACCGAGTATGCCTTTCAACTCATTCTCAGACGCAGCCTTGAGGATGGCGTTGATTTCATCCTTGGAGGTCGGTCGTGCCGCAACGAAGGTTAAATCTACCACCGAAACATTGATCGTCGGTACCCGCATGGCGAAACCATCCAGCTTGCCATTCAACTCGGGCAGTACCAAGCCCACCGCCGAGGCCGCGCCGGTCTTGGTCGGAATCATGTTCTGCGTCGCGGAGCGCGCGCGATATAGATCACTGTGATAAACGTCGGTCAGGACTTGATCATTGGTGTAGGAATGAATAGTAGTCATCAGACCATGCACCAAACCAATCTTATCGTGTAGTGGCTTGACCAGCGGAGCTAGGCAGTTAGTAGTGCATGAAGCATTGGAGATCACCTGATGTTCAGCCTTGAGTACGTTGTGGTTGACACCATAGACCACGGTCGCGTCGCATTCGTTTTTGTCCGCCGGCGCAGAAATAATCACCTTCTTAGCGCCCGCCGTGACATGAGACATGCACTTGCTTTTGGTGCGGAAAATTCCAGTGCATTCCATCACCACATCAACACCCATGCTTGCCCAGGGTAATTTGGTCGGGTCACGCTCGGAAAGCGAGCGGATGCGATCACCGTTGACCACTAAGGAATCGCCATCCACAACCACCGTGCCATTGAATTTTCCGTGGGCAGTGTCATAACGGGTGAGGTGAGCATTGATGTTGGCGTCACCTAGGTCATTGATGGCGACGATCTCGATTTCGTTGGTGCGGCCTGATTCATACAGGGCGCGTAGAACATTGCGGCCAATACGACCATAACCATTGATGGCAACCTTAATAGCCATTGATATTTTTCTCCTAAAATAGTCGTTAAGTAACGGTTTACAACAATTCCAGCGCGGCGCTGGTTATTTTTTCCACGGTAAAGCCAAAAGTCTTAAACAAAATTCCCGCAGGGGCAGACTCGCCAAAACGGTCGATGCCAATGACCCGTCCATGAGTGCCTACGTATTTATACCAGCCATCGCTAACCCCGGCTTCTACTGCCACGCGCGCTGTTACTGTGGCGGGTAGGACAGATTCTCGGTAAGCGGCGTCCTGAGTGTCGAATACATTGGTGGAAGGCATCGACACCACGCATGCGTGCCGTCCTTGTCCGGCGAGGGCCTGTTGGGCATCCATGGCCAATTCCACCTCGGAACCCGTGGCAATGAGGATTACCTCAGGAGTACCGGTACAATCGGACAACACATAGCCACCACGATGAATATTCGCTAGGATTTCCGTATTCCTCGTTTGGTGGCGCAGGTTTTGCCGCGAAAAAATTAAGCAGCTCGGCCCACCACGGTGAAGAATGGCTTCCTTCCACGCCACCGCCGATTCCACTGCGTCGCATGGCCGCCAAACGCGCATTCCGGGAATGAGTCGCAAGGTCGCGGTTTGCTCGACGGGTTGATGAGTGGGGCCGTCCTCGCCAAGACCAATGGAATCGTGGGTGAAGACAAAGATGCTGCCCACCTTCATCAGGGCAGCCATCCGCAAGGCATTGCGCGCATATTCAGAGAACATTAGGAAGGTCGCGCCGTAGGGAATAAAACCTCCGTGTAGGGTAATGCCATTCATGATTGCCG
The DNA here is from genome assembly GCA_963575715.1 of Gammaproteobacteria bacterium. NCBI lineage: Bacteria > Pseudomonadati > Pseudomonadota > Gammaproteobacteria > Gammaproteobacteria bacterium. The sequence goes on from CAUYTW010000016.1 coordinate 3,829, forward strand.
ACATACCAAATTCACGCACGCCGTAATACAAATAATTCCCATCAGACACGGTACTGCTTACCCCCCGCGATCCCTGCCACAGAGTCAAATTGGAACTGGCCAGATCCGCCGAGCCACCCAACAGTTCGGGCAACAGCGGGCCATAACCATTTAACGAATTTTGCGAAGCCTTGCGCGAGGCGATAGTTTCGCCCTTGGCGATCACTTCTGCGATAAAAGCGTCCGCCTGTTCTCCAAACCCATCGGGCAGCTCCCGACGCAGAACACGACGCTCAAACTCAGCGGCTAGCTCCGGGTAGGCAGCGCGATAAGCCGCGAAATGAGTATTCCAATCTTCTTCTTGCGCCTTACCCTTGGCGCGGGCATCAAAGCTTTGGTAAATGGACGCAGGAATTTCAAAAGGCGGCGGTGTCCAGCCTAGATTCTCGCGGGTAGCGGCAATTTCAGCATCGCCCAAGGGTGCGCCATGACAGTCGTGACTGCCACAGAGATTGGGCGATCCAAAGCCAATCACTGTTTTGCAGCAGATCAGCGAAGGCTTGTCATTGACCGCGCGAGCTGCGTGAATCGCCTGGGAAATCGCCTCTGGATTATGGCCATCAACTCCCGACACTACATGCCAGCCATAGGCTTGAAAACGCTTGGGAGTGTCATCGGTGAACCAACCTTCGACATGTCCATCAATGGAAATGCCATTATCGTCATAAAAGGCGATCAGCTTACCCAGCCCCAGAGTTCCCGCAAGCGAACAGGCCTCGTGTGAGATGCCTTCCATCAAGCAGCCATCGCCAAGAAAAACATAGGTATGGTGATCAACGATGGTATTTCCTGGCCGATTGAACTGCCCTGCGAGCACTTTCTCGGCGATGGCCATGCCGACCGCGTTGGTAATTCCCTGTCCGAGTGGGCCAGTCGTGGTCTCCACTCCAGGGGTATAGCCATATTCAGGATGGCCGGGAGTTTTTGAGTGCAATTGACGAAATAATTTCAAGTCGTCAATCGAAAGGTCATAGCCAGAGAGGTGCAACAGGCTATAAATGAGCATTGAGCCGTGACCATTAGAAAGGATGAAACGGTCGCGGTCGGCCCACTTCGGATTGGTTGGGTTGTGGCGCAGGAAATCATTCCACAAAACTTCAGCGATGTCGGCCATGCCCATCGGCGCGCCGGGGTGGCCGGACTTGGCTTTCTGAACTGCGTCCATGGAAAGGGCGCGGATGGCGTTAGCAAGCTCTCTACGGGACTGCATCTAAATCTCCTAACGATAAATTTCACTAGAATTATTCATTAAATAAGCGCGCCATTTCGTAAAAGCATCCCGATCTAGGGCCGCGACTACCGAACGCCGTGCGAGATCAGCGTGAAAGACTGGCTCGCCTTCCAGCGTCATCGACTGTCCACCCGCCTCGCTGAGTATCAAGACTCCGGCGGCGTAATCCCACAATGCTTGGCAACCATGAAGGTAAAGATGAATACGTCCGGTGGCGACCCAAGCCCACTCTAGTACCGAGCTACCAAAATTACGTTGTGAACCGTAAGGCGGATGATCCATAAGGTAGATGGCTAAAGTCGGAGAGAGACGCTTGAGGTCGATGGAAGCAATACAATCCGGTAACGGCGGCGCAGTTTGGGGCTTCAAGGGGATACCATTGCACCATGCCCCCTGTCCGAGCGCGGCGGAAAAACACTCGTCGTGAATCGGGTCGTAAATTACACCAAGAACCGGCGCGCCATTACGGATTAGGGCAATGGATACCGCGAAGATCGGAATTCCCGAGGCGAAATTCGTTGTGCCATCCACAGGATCGAGGCACCACACCCCTTCATCGTGATTATGCAGCAACGCCTCCTGGGTGGCAGTATCCATTTCCTCGCCGAGGAGTGGAATACTGGGCCAATGATGCCGTAAGTCGCGTTCGAGACGCGCCTGCATCGCACGGTCGGCGGCGGTGACGATGCTACCGTCCGCTTTGAATTCACGCGATACTGCGCGAAAACGTCCTTGAATTTCTTCTTGCGCTGCGGTGAATACCATCTGGCACAGCGTGCGAAGATCAGGAGTCATGACTCACCGCGCCACTTGATGGAGCAACCCATGCTCGGAATCTGTTCAGCGGGTCCAATGCCCGTGGCTGCGATTTTTTTCATAGCCACGAACAATTCACGTCGGGCGTCGATGGGCGCAGTCTCCTTGCGGCTTGCGTCCAGACGTCCTCGATATTGCAACTCAAGATTAGCGTTGTAACCAAAAAAATCAGGAGTACAAATCGCTCCGTAAGCGCGGGCGATATCTTGAGTTTGATCATGGAGATAAGGAAATGAAAAATCGTATTCCCGCGCTAAACGCCGCATATTGTCGAAAGAGTCCTCGGGGTAGTCGGTGGCGTCGTTGGACAGGATGGCGACCGATTTGACCCCGTGACTCAGCAATTCCCGCGCATCGCGCACGATGCGCTCAATTACAGCCTTGACATAGGGACAGTGGTTGCAGATAAACATGACGAGCAACCCCTGTTCACCACGACATTCTTGCAGGGTCCAAACCTTGCCATCCACTCCGGGCAGCGCGAAATCCACGGCGGGGCGACCAAAATCACAAACGGGAGTCTCCATGCGAACCATCGTCAACCTCTTTTAGATAATATAAAAAGTTAAGATAGTTTATCGTCGAGAAACTGGTCTGCCTCCTGCCCCCCTTGGGTAGAAAAGGAAGGTCAATAGAGCTATTCTTGATGACCAAATTGATATTCCTTCACATTCACTTCAGGTAATGCGCCATTACGAATGATGTTTTGTTGTCGTCGTAGTAAGGGTTTGTTCTGAGTGAACCAATAGACCTACCCTATGAAACCTGGTAATTTCACCTATATACCCTTAAGAAAAGGATAGCCGTTACCAATAATGATGGCAAAGTTAAAATAGCGCTATTAAGTAACGTAATCGAACCATGTTTACCCATCCCGATATTTTGTTCCCCATATCCATTGATAAGGAATGAGGTTGATAATGTCTGAATATCCTTCTGAGAAGATTTCCCCAATGGGAAAATCGATATCCGTCCGAAAAATGCTATTGATATTTACCATTACCATTACTTTATTGCTTGGAATTGGTAATTTGATTGTTTGGGAAAAAAATAGTGTAGCTCTGCAAATTGCTGAAAATGAAAAACAACAATTGCTGGATGCACTGCTTGCCTTTAAGGAAGTTCGTTATTATATTGTACAAATTCAACAATTTCTTACTGACGCCTCGGTGGTTGGCGAGGAAGATTATAGTGAATCACGGCCACAATATGATGCAGCTAAAGCGGTAATTGTCAACCTCAATAAATTGTTACCCACCATGGTGGATGTGCTCGGCGATCTGGATCATTCTGTGGATATTCTTTATACAACCGGAATACGTATGGTCAAGGCCTATGTTTATCAGGGACGCGAGGCTGGAAACCTGATTATGAAAGATCCAAAGGATGGCTTTGATGTCGCTACGGCAAACCTCGATCACTACCTTGAGCATTTGGCGCGGACGATTAACACGCAATTGGACGCCGCGACCAAGAAAAAACAGCAAACCGTATCGAGAATATTCAAGAGTAATGCCTTTTTGGCAATTCTGAGCCTGTTGATTATTACCGTATCCAATTTTTTCCTGGCGCGGTTGCTGATGCGCTTGCTGGGTGGCGAGCCTTCCTACGCTGCTGCCATTACTAATCAAGTAGCCCAGGGAAATCTCACTGTGGCAATCGAGGGATATGAAAAATTCTCTGGCAGTTTGTTGGGTTCCATTCATCACATGGTTCATCAACTCAGCAATAATTTGCGCGAAATCGAACAGGTGAGTAAGCAAATTGGTCAATCTTCCTACCAGATTACCAACATTGCCCAGACCATTGATAAATCTAATCAGGCCGAGCAGCAACGTTCGGGAGAAGTAACCAATGCCACAACGGAATTACGTACTGCATCGGATGCAGTCATGCGTCTGGCGGAAACTGCGCATGACCGCGCCGCGCAAAGTCAAATCAGTACTGAACGCGCCATGCGTGCGGTACAGGCGAATATTGAACAGATGCAAAGGATAATGGAAGAAGTACGTCACGCATCAACCAAAATGGAAGAACTAGATCGCGCCAGTGCGCGTATTAAGGTAATCACTACCACAATTACGACTATTACCGTGCAAACGAATTTGCTGGCTCTGAATGCGGCTATCGAGGCCGCCCGTGCTGGCGAACATGGTAGGGGCTTTTCCGTGGTCGCCGATGAAGTTCGCCAGCTCGCCCAACGTGCCGCAAATTCTACCGCTGAAATTAATGGTATTACCGGCGAACTCAACAAGCTCATTAAGGAAAATACGAATGCCATGAATGGTATTATTCAACGCACCCAGGAAGGAATGTCCCAATCACAGGATACCGGCACAGTGATTGAGGGTATTTCTAAGGATATTTCCGAAAACACCGCCACTTCGCAACGAATATCCGTTCTTAGCTCTGAGCAGATGGTCAAGCTTTCTCACCTGCAAACTCGTCTGGAAGATTTTTTTCATGCCTTGAATGAAAGCAATTCACGGGTGAGAATTACCAATATGGTTACCAGCGATCTTTATCGTGTTACAAAAAAATTATCCGAAATGCTGGAGAATTTTCATTTCGACCGTCGCTGGTTAAGCGCACCGGCATCGAATGAACATCGTAAAACTCCACGAGCTTTGAATTTTCTACTGGTTCAGATTAATGTCGAAGGTACGCGCTATGAATCCATTACCGCTGATTTTAGTCTTACTGGAATGTGCTTGCGACTGACTGATAAAGTGCTTGATAAAGGTAAAATTTTCAACATGCAATTAATGATGCCGCATGAAAATCTCAATGAGTATAAAGATCAGGTTCCATTAACCTTGAAGGGAAAAATTGTCTGGCATCGCTCCGAAAAGAACGAGCAATATTATGGAGTAGAATTTGTTGACATTACTAGGGATCAGCAAATCAAACTGCAACGCTGTTTTGAGTTTTTCAATCGCTCATCGCAATACGCCGATAACGAAACCGTGATGTCTTTTTAGTTTCTTGACTAAAAGTTATCATCAAGGAATTGGTCCGTTTTATTATTGAGGTTATTTAATAAATCATGATGGTGATCTTACGTTTTTTCCTGGCAGGATTTTTGTTGCCAATGATTATTGGTTGTACATTGGCTGCCACCCGAGGGGAATATTTCTCTTATCCTCTGTTGTTAGACGCGGAGCGACCCACACTCAAGCACGTAGGCAAATTGGAATTTCGTGGGGCGGTCGAAATCAGAGGCGCGCGACTGGGTGGATTATCGGGATTGTGGGTAGCCTTAGACGGGCGGCAATTCGTAGCGATTAGTGACCTGGGGCGGCTGGTATCCGGGCTGTTGAAATATGATACGGCCGAAAACCTGGTGGGAATTGACCAGGTAACGGTACAGCCGGTGCTTGATATCAATGGATTGCCAGTAAAAGGACGACGTCATGATTCCGAAGAAATCGCCCGCTCATGCACCGGAAGCTGGTTGATTTCCTTCGAGCAAGAACACCGTTTAGCAAACTTTCCGACGTTGAAGGCGCTGCCAGAGATGCTGCCGATCCCCTTGGGCTTGGCGGATGCGCCCGCTAATGGTGGTATTGAAGCAATGACGGTGCTACCGGACTGTCGCGTTATCCTCTTTGAAGAAGGCGATGACGACGGCCAGACGACGCGACGGGGATGGATTACCCCTTGGCCACCCGTTCGCGCCAGCGATTGGCAGACATTGAGCCTACGAGTACCCGCTCTATTCCGACCCACCAGCGCCACCGCCTCGCCAGTGGGTCTTATCCTGTTGGAACGCCAAATAACCTTACTCGGTGGTTGGAAAGCACGCATCGTCCGGGTGCCAGACACTGAACTACTTGCCGGAGCCGAGGTCATAGGCGAGGAACTGGCACGTCTAGAAATGCCGTTGCTCGTGGATAATTTTGAAGGCATCGCGGCCCGGCCCGGCCCGCACGGCGAGACCTTGATCTACCTCATCTCGGACAATAATGTTAGTCCGCTGCAAAGAACCATTCTGATGTTGCTCGCATTACCAGGCAACGATAAATGATTGAATTTTCTGATTCCATTTCCCGTCACGCATTAATTCTCCACCCAGATAATCCTCTAGCCAGCGTGGCAGTCGCGGATCTGAATCTCGCCTTGCGGATGCAAGGAATCCTTGGAGACCCACTCTTCGTTGATGCGACAGATACGCCTTCCGCTGTTGGCTGGTATGCCGCCGGTGCTCAACTATTAGAGCAGATAACCTTTCTGGGATGTTCACCGGTAATTCGTCTGGCTGCGACCCATGACGGTGACACGGACGTTTGTCGATTACGTCTGCTGCCCCCCATGGCGTATCCGATCTGGCGCGCGCCAATTGATGCGACGCCTCCCCGTTGTCCCCGCTGTCGAGCACCGGATGTCGCATGGCGTGACGCTCTTCCAACTTGGGAGGCAGATCCACTGGCTAGTCGCCACGCTTGCCCTGCCTGCGGGCATACCGCGCCTCTGCATCAATGGCGATTGCGCGAAGCGGCAGGTTTTGGGCGCAGCTTTGTCGAATTTTGGGGAATACACCCCGGTGAAGCGGTACCGGGAGAGTCATTGCTTGCCTGTTTGGCCCAATTGAGCAACGGGTCTTGGCGTTGGTTTTACTGGTCAGGTCTAATCCATTTTGGAGTCAGGCTCTAAATGTTTGTAAGAATTACGCAGTTGAATTTGTAACTCTTAGGAGTTAACCCAAGTTGCTACCTATTATGGTGGATAACCAAATAGCCCCTCTCCCTTTG
>CAUYTW010000017.1 GCA_963575715.1 Gammaproteobacteria bacterium
GTCATGGCGGCCATGGCTTTTCAAACACGCACAAGGTTTTACGCCCGGGACTTCCACGGGCAACCGCATACCTCTACTTGTTAAAGAGCATCAGAATCTTAGCACGAATGCAGCGCATCGCGAAAATCAAAAAACGATTTGAACGCGATTCATCCTACGGTTAATACCGTGGCTTTTCTCGCTAATTTTTATAAATTATTATGGTCGAAAGTTAAATTATCAAGTATGGGTAGTCTCTCAATCAATAGGATTGAATAAGAATTATTATCTATTCTAATTAATTAATCATCCTACGGCTAAAGCCGTGGTGGCTCTATGAATAAAGCCTGATTTACCAGCCTGAGTCCGAAAAATTGGGTGACGTTGCAACACTCACCCTGGGGGCGCTACCTCAACTCAGGGCTGCTGAAAGCGGCAGATGCAGACAAAAGAGCTACAGGGGTAGTGCGAAACGGTTTGTCGCAAGGTTCCAGAAATAGAACTGAAGCTGTGTTGCAACATTGACGAGGGGAGCCGGGTCGCAAGACTCGCGTCACCAGCCCAGTAAGGGTTGACAGCAGGGTTGGAAAATCGTCTCCTTTCATCCCCACCCTAAAATCTGAACTCAATCCCAAGTTGCCACCTATCCGTGGTTACGATGTTTCTACCACAGCGCCCACGGTGGAATGCGGCTTCAGTGCCAGAGGTAGCAACTTGAGTTAAATTAAGCGATACAATAGTTTATTCCAAAACTAAGCATTCAGGGTAGACTCCAAAAGATGGATGAAATCCTCGTTGACACGCACATTTGCCGCACGGAGTTCCTCAATCTTCTTGCATGCATGTAATACGGTGGCATGGTCGCGCCCTCCAAAGGCGTTGCCAATTTCAGGAAGACTGTGATGGGTGAGTTCCTTTGCCAACGCCATAGCTAACTGGCGCGGGCGTGCGATGGAGCGATTACGTCGCTGTGACAGAATGTCGGACAAACTGATTTGGTAATATTCCGCCACGATTTTTTGAATTTTTTCAATCGTGACCAATTTGTCTTGCAAGGCAAGGAGATCCTTTAGCGCCTCCCTAGCAAGTTCAAGTGTAATCGGAAGTTTAATGAAACTGGAATTAACCACAACCCGCCGCAGCGCGCCCTCCAGTTCCCGGACATTCGATTTGATTTTTTTCGCAATAAAAAAGGCAACTTCATTTGGCAGCGGAGCATTCATTTGTTCCGCTTTTTTTTGAAGGATGGCCACGCGAGTTTCTAGCTCCGGGGGTTTCACGGCCACGGTCACTCCCCAGCCGAAACGTGATTTAAGTCGCTCTTCTAGGCCGATCAGCTCGTTCGGGTAGCGGTCGCAGGTCATCACTACCTGACGCTGGCTATCCAGTAATGAATTGAAAGTATGAAAAAATTCCTCCTGCGACCGCTCCTTGCCTGCGAAAAATTGAATGTCGTCGATGAGCAACACGTCTACGTTTCGATAGAAACGCTTAAAATCATTGATTGATTTTTGTTGCAACGCCTTGACCATATCACTGACGAAACGTTCCGAATGTAAATAAATTACCTTGGCGCTCGCCTGGCGCTGGACGATCAAATTTCCTACTGCGTGCATCAGGTGAGTTTTTCCAATTCCCACCCCGCCGTAAATAAATAATGGATTGAAGGCCAATCCAGCATTTTCTCCCACCTGCAAGGCGACCGCGCGCGCGAGTTGATTAGATTTACCTTCGACGAATGTTGAAAAAGTATAACTAAGGTTGATGTTGCTGTCCTGGGTAACCACCTCCAACGAACGCGAAGAAATGTTTTTTGCAATGCGCGTTTTTGTTTCATCGCGCCGAGTAGTTCCAATCTCGATCACTACTTGCCATTCCTGACCGTTTCCAAAACGGGTTACTGCCTCCATGATAAGTTTCAAGTATTGCTCGTTTACCCAATCTAGCACAAAACGATTAGGCGCAAGTAGCCGGAGTTGCTTATTATTTTCTACAGGCTGTAACGGTCTTATCCAATTATTGAACTGTTGAGAGGGTAGCTCGCCCTCAAGAAAACCAAGACACTTGCCCCACAACGAATTCATCAGTATTTCCGGAAAATACTCCGGCCTTAGTCATTAAAATGTAAAATAAAGAGACAATTTTTGACCATCTAAAAAAACGATTTATATTATATTTTGCATAAACATCAAAAAAGCTGAATGTGACTGGAGGATTGCTGAACCGCACGTATGAAACTCTCGCCACGATCTACGTAATCACGAAACATGTCAAAGCTCGCACAGGCGGGAGACAGCAATACTCGATCCCCGGATTGCGCTAATTCGCGCGCGCGATTAACTGCGGCGGGTAAATCCGGTGCATCCTCTACGGGCATCCACCCTTCCAGAACACGACGAATCCGCAGGGCATCGGCACCAATCAGGATCACCGTTCGTGCCTTGCCCACAAGGGCAGCGCGCAGCGGCGTGAAGTCCTGATCTTTGCCCTGACCACCGGCGATGAGGATTAGCGGACCTGTCAATCCCGCGCAGGCAGCCTCGGTCGCCCCCACATTAGTTCCCTTGGAATCGTTATACCAAGCAACTCCATCCAACTCCGCCACTAATTGACAACGGTGGGGAAGCCCAGCGAATTCACGCAACGTGTTCAGACACGGATCTATCGGTAATTCTACTGCTTCTGCTAGGGCGAGCGCCGCCAAAGCATTGGCCAGGTTGTGACGACCAATCATCTTGACTTCGGCGGTGGGCATGAGCAAGGTCGCACCCCGGGCAATCCAGTCTCCACCCGGGCCAGGCCGTACTCCATAATCGCTAGGAGTATGAGGGATTCCCAGGGTAAAGCGGCTGATTTGCCGTTGAGGTTCAGCCATTGCAGCGACCCAGGGGTCGTCCGCGTTGATGACCATTTTTCCTTGTCCACGATAGACACGCGCCTTGGCGGCGATGTAGTGGGTCATTGCGCCGTGGCGATCCAGATGATCGGCGCTAATGTTGAGCACGACCGCCGCCTGAGCATCAAGGCCGTGGGTAGTATCAAGCTGGAAACTTGAAAGTTCAAGAACATATAACTCAATTGCGCCTGTCGTGGTGTCTTCCTGATCGAGTAGATCCAGGGCAGCAGTACCGAGGTTGCCGCCCACTGCGACCCGACGCCCGGAACAACGAGCCATTTCTCCTACCAGGGTTGTAACAGTGCTTTTGCCGTTGGAACCCGTAATTGCGATCACTGGTGCCTGGGCGTAGCGGGCAAACAGCTCAATGTCTCCCAGCACTGGCACTCCACGCGCCATGGCTGCCACCACTAGCGGTTCAGAAAGGGATACACCCGGACTCACTACTAATTGCTCGGCGCGCGCGAAAATTGCCGCGTCGAACCCTCCTGAAAATACCTCCACGCCTGGCAATTCCTCGCGTAGCCGTGCCAATCCTGGCGGTTCACATCGTGTGTCGGTCACCGCCAGCGGCACTCCGTGACGAGCAAGAAAACGCGTGCAGGACAGCCCGGTAGTCCCTAGACCGACTACCAGGGTAAAAGGTTTGAATTGCATCGCACTGGTCATAGAAAATTTTAAAATTCCTAACGAATTTTCAAGGTTGCCAGGCCAATCAGGACAAGAATCACGGTAATAATCCAGAAACGCACGATCACCCGTGGTTCGGGCCAGCCTTTTAATTCAAAATGATGATGAATTGGTGCCATGCGGAAAATGCGCCGTCCGGTGAACTTGAAAGAAGCAACCTGGAGAATCACAGAAATAGTTTCCATGACAAAGACTCCGCCCATGATAAAGAGCACCAATTCCTGACGCACTACTACCGCTAGCACGCCAAGCGCCGCGCCCAAGGCAAGCGCACCGACATCCCCCATGAATACTTGGGCGGGATAGGTATTAAACCAAAGAAATCCCAACCCGGCCCCAACCAGAGCGCCACAAAATATAACCAATTCACCAACTCCCGGAACGTGAGGAATGCCAAGATAATTGGCAAAAGTGGCATGACCGGCGACATAGGAAAAAATAGCAAACGCTCCGGCTACCATGACACTAGGCATGATAGCAAGACCGTCAAGGCCATCGGTAAGATTGACAGCGTTACTCGATCCAACAATAACGAAAAGAGTCAACGGGATATATAACACTCCCAGGTCAAGGGCAAAGTTCTTAAAAATCGGAATGATAAGTTGCGTTTCGACCGGCGCACTTGCGGTCATATATAAAAAAATCGCAGCCCCGCCACCAACGATAAGTTGGAAAGAAAACTTGGCCCGAGCCGAAAGTCCCTTTGACTGACGTTGAATCAATTTTTTGTAATCATCAAGCCAGCCGATGGCACCAAAAGCCAGAGTTACGCCCAGCACAATCCAGACATAACGGTTATTTAGATCCGCCCAAAGAATGGTGGAAGCGAAAATGGCTACTAGAATCAATGTGCCTCCCATGGTGGGCGTGCCTGCCTTGGAAAGATGACTTTTCGGCCCATCATTGCGAACATGTTGCCCGATCTGATGGAAGGATAAACGCCGAATCATCTTCGGCCCAACCAGCAGTGAAATAACCAGCGCAGTCAGTGTTCCCAAAATGGCGCGTAGCGTTAAATATTGAAACACGCGAAAAGCGCTAAAAAATTTTTCTAAAAATTCGGCTAGGGGTAATAACACGAGTATTTCCTACAGGGTTGGATTCACGAGAGAGAAAAATAGAAATTGAATTACCGCTGAAAATGGTAACGATTCAGCATGATGATTTCTACTACTGCGGCATCTGTGGCTTTTTTCGCCACAAAAATTGTTCCCCGAAGACCCAGTTCACGGGCGAGGGTCACAGCACGCTCGCTGAATAGCACCAGTTGAGTGTCGCGTAGCCAATCTTGACCGACTGGGCCGACTAAGTCGAGGAGGTTGCGCAGGCCTTCGGCGCTGGTCACAACCGCAACGTGAATTTCGTTGCACGCTAGACGGCGCAGCAACTCACTAGGGTCAGTGTTGGGCTTTATCCGGCGATAAACCTCGACATTCGTGACACTGGCTCCTCGACGGGTCAACTCATCGGTTAGCAACTCCCGACCACCGACACCACGGAAGATAATCACTCGTTGCCCTTTCATTGTAGTTAGGCGTGGAAGCGCAAGGAGCGCTTCAGAGTCAAAACGTTCCTCGGGTACGAGATCGGCCTGCCTTCCCAATCGCTGCAATTCATGAGCAGTTCCCTGCCCAACCGCCGCAATGGTCAATCCGGGCGGCAGGCCACCAGCCACGCTGATCCAGCGCCAGGCACGAATGACGGCATTGGGGCTGACGAAGATCGCCAGATCGAATTGCCTTAAACGAGTGAGAGCAGCCTGCGGAGCGATTGTATCTTCGGGGTCAATGATCTCTATGACAGGAAAAGAAAACGAAATCGCTCCCTGATCTTCCAAGAGGCGACATAACCTGGTGGCTTGATGGGCAGGACGGGTAACTAACACCCCCATACCCGCTAGCGGAAAAAATCCATTCATCTTGCAGTCCACTACAAATTGACGATTTCAGCAATTCACCAGTACGAAAATAATTAACCGCAACGCGCTGATCAATTTGAAAACGAATTGCTTGCGCGGATTGCCGTTTTTTGTACTTGGGATAACGTATATGTTTGGCGAAAAAATTGGTGAATGCCTTATCCTGATTGCGCAATACCTGCGAAAAAATAGTGGCAGGGACTTTCGCTAGCTAGGAATAGACATCCAATTTTTTAACCAGGTCAGTTGAGAAAAATCCACGCTAGTAACGCGCTCTATGAATTTTTAATATAGGTAAGAGCGCCAGGAGAGGCACACATTCCATACCCAGCGGGCAGCGTCAAAGAATTGGGCCAGCAGAATAAGCTGAATGGCAGTAGAATAAAATTTTAGACGATAAGGACGTTCCATAGGTTAAATTATCATGTAGTACCGGTGGAAGCGATAGCGACCGAAAAGCAGGCGCTTGATGAAACGCGAACCGTACCGCAATGCGCGGCAGCCTACCAGGGAAGGCAGGTGACCAAACATTAGCGGCGGACTCCAAAACAACATATATCTTATCAAAGACATATCTACGACTAATATTTGACATTGTGTATGACTTCTATCATCATTAACCTAAACCTATGGATAGGTTATCCATGACACGAAAGTTTCGTGTACTATCAAGTGCGACCACATTGGGTCGCTAAGTCGTTCTGTCCAGAGATGAGCAGCAGAATAGCTTTTACGATAATTCGGGTTCCAATGCTCACTCAACACACGATGTTGCCGGTACAGACCGGCCTTCGATTGAGTACTGCCCAACTAGTAATCCAGTTACAGGTGCAATGCTTATCAACCGAGAGTAAATTATAATTAAGTTGGTCAATCTTTTGCAGTTGGAGGTTTTAATGCGTAGGCCGTTTGTTGCCGGTAATTGGAAGATGAATGGATTTCGTAATGATGCAAGGGATTTAGTTGCCGCAATTTTGGGAGGAATGGGACAAATCGCCAATGCTGAAGTAGTGATTTGTCCGCCGTTGATATACCTGACTGAAATCAAAGCGCAACTTAGCGGAAGCCCGGTTGGCTTAGGTGCCCAGAACTGTTGCACTGAAAAAATGGGAGCCTTCACGGGAGAAGTATCGGCAACAATGCTCACGGACGTCGGTTGTCGTTATGTTATCGTTGGCCACTCTGAGCGGCGCGCTTTGTATGGAGAGGAAGACACAGTTGTCGCGAAAAAGTTCGCAATAGCATGTGCCTCTGGCTTGATACCTATTGTTTGCGTCGGAGAACGGCTGGAGGATCGTGAAGCAGGGTTAACTGAAGCCGTGGTGGCGCGTCAGCTTGACGCAGTCATGAACGTTCAAGGGGTCGTTACCCTGGGAGAAGGCATTATTGCCTATGAACCAGTATGGGCGATTGGTACCGGACGTACCGCAAGTCCGCGACAAGCTCAGGAAGTACATGCTTTCATCCGTGCGCGTGTCAGGTCCCGTGATCCAGAAACTGCCGAAAAAATTCGTATTCTCTATGGTGGCAGCGTTAAAAGTAGCAATGCCGCTGAATTGTTCGCAATGCCTGATATTGACGGTGGACTTATCGGAGGAGCATCACTCAACGCGCGGGAGTTTCTTGCTATTTGCGCGGCTGCATGAGGCACGATAATTTAGCTAATATTCGATTTTTTCCTTATTATAGAGTATTTAAGAGTACGAAATGCGTACTATTCTGATGTTTATTCATATCGCCGTGTCCTTAGGACTAATCGGCCTAGTATTACTTCAACATGGACGTGGCGCGGACGCGGGGGCAGCCTTTGGTAGTGGTGCGTCACAGACTTTATTTGGAGCACGGGGATCATCATCCTTCCTAACTCGTGCCACGGCGATTTTGGCTGCGGTATTTTTCACGACCAGCTTGACTTTGGCTTATCTAAGCGGCCAACTGAATCAGCGGCGAAGTGTAACGGATCTGGTGGTACCTGCATCTGCCTCACCACAACCCAAAAAAGACGAATCCACCGATTTGCCAACCTCTCAAATATTATCTCCTACCACCAAGAACGCGGAACCGTCAACGTCAGCATCGACACCAATTCAACCATCGTCAACACCGATTCGACAAATCGAAGAAGCACCCGCCAGTGTGGAGCCAATCTCCGCGCCAGCAGTATCGCCTTCCGATATCCGAGTAGTGCCGTCTTCTGAAGCAGTAGTATTGCCTTCCAAGGCAACGGTTAATTCGTCAGAAATCCCACTACCCACTCTCTCGACTGAGGTTGTACGCGAATTTCAACAGGTTCCTGTTATTGTGGAACAAACACCAACAGTGGAACAAACACCAACAGTGGAACATGCCTCGCCAGATCCAGCTATGTTATCATCTCCACCTACTGGCGAATCTTTGCCAGTCGAGACTGCCAATTAAAATTTTGGCTAATTGAAAAAATTATTTATAATTAATCTAAGTTATCACCTATCTGTGGTTACGATGTTTCCGCTACAACGTTTACAGTGGAATTCGTCTTTAATAAGGTATAGATAGCAACGTGGGTTAATTATTAATTACTATGTTTTCGCCGATGTGGAGGAATTTGGTAGACTCGCCGTCTTGAGGTGGCGGTGGCGTAAGCCGTGGCGGTTCGACTCCGCCCATCGGCACATACTTTCTAAACCACCCCACGCCTAAAGGCGGGGGTTTCAAGGGTACACCCATCGGGGTCTCCGGGCTCTCTCGTTTCCGCTACAACATCCCGGCCATGACCGATGGCAATTCCTCTTTTACAAACGACCCGCTCCGACGGTATTACTACCGTGATCCTGCCCGAAGGCTCAATCTTCGCAGGTTCATGACGCAACCACCCCGTTTGTAACAGCGCAGGTTTCTGAGCCGCCCACATTTCTTCAATGCGGGATGGGTGGTGCGTATTTCCAGTTACGCAGCGGGCGAGGAACGCGGAATAAATATCGCGCTGCACAACACCCGATCCATCTCCCAATTCATCCAGCATTTCCGGCGCGGAAACCCCTGGCTTGAGCCATGGGGAGGAAGCGCCGCCCTCCTGTTAGTTGACTTTGATTTTGAGCAGGCCGCCTTGATCGTCGAGGTTATCCCACGCGCCGCATTGTTTCTAGCCGGGAAGGCCTTTCTCCAATACCGTCGCCAGAAAAGGACCAAATCAGGCGTCCTGCCTGATTTCTTCATTGGTGCCTATGCTACCGTACTCGGCGTTCCGCTGTTGACCCGCGACCGTGGTCGCTACGGGTATTATTTTCCTACACTGACACTCATTGCGCCGGATTGAACGATGCCTTCGTCACTTACCCCCCTCTCCCTCCAAAACGCCCCCACCCTCATCGAATCTGTATTTCCGGCGCAAAAGATTTCTTTTGAAGCGCAGCGCGAGCGTAAAGCTGGTGCCGGTCAAACCCTCACCGCGCTAGGTTCGTATTGGAAAGGTCGCAAGCCGCTGATCCTGGTGCGAGCTATCGTGCTGGGCTGTCTATTGCCACCCACCGAGGACGCGGAACAAGACCTCGCGATCTTCGAGAAATTAATGGCTTTTGACGAAGACGGCTTGGCGCGGCGAGCGTTCGCGGGCGACGCGATTAAAACTAAAAATATGCCCGGATGGCGGCGTGACCTGAGCGAACCGGACAAGCTCGACCTGTACCGCACGGCGTTGGCAACCTTTTCCAGCTACGAAGAAAAGGCCGCGCTATGTAAACGACCGGAAGAAGTTGATCAAGACTGGCTCTATGCGCCCGTCTGGCCGGCTGTCAATCGCCACTACGCGCATCTGGGCCTTGAGGCGAAATCCTTCCCGGAACTCATTGAGCAATTAGGCATTTTGCGCTACGGCCACCGTCCACGAGTTGGCGATACCTTCTGCGGTGGCGGCTCCATTCCCTTCGAGGCGGCGCGGCTCGGTTGCGATGTCTACGCCTCCGACCTCAACCCTGTCGCCTGTATGCTCACCTGGGGTGCGCTGAACATTATCGGTGCCAGTCCCGAGCGCCGTGCCGAGATCCAAACGGCCCAGCAAGCGGTCGCCAAGGCGGTAGACGAGGAAATCACCGCGTTGGGTATCGAGCACGACGCGCACGGTAACCGTGCCAAGGCGTATCTCTACTGTCTGGAGACGCGCTGCCCGGAAACCGGCTGGATGGTGCCGATGTCGCCCAGTTGGGTGATTTCCAAGACTCGCAACGTGATTGCACGGCTCAAACCAGATCACGCCAAGAAGCATTTCGAGATCGAGGTCGTGATGGGTGTATCCGATGCCGAGATGAAAACCGCCGAAAAAGGGACTGTGCGGGATGGTTCGCTTGTTTATGAATTGGACGGCAAGAGCTATCGCACCCCGATTAAAACCCTGCGCGGTGATTACCGCGACGCCGATGGCAATACTCAAAATCGTCTCCGTCGTTGGGAAAAGCACGATTTTAAGCCAAGGTCTGATGATATCTTTCAAGAACGTCTTTATGCCATTCAGTGGATTACCAAGGAAACTTTAAATAAATCACGGCAAGAAACTTTTTTCAGGTCCATTACCGAAGCCGATTTACAGCGTGAACAAAAAGTAGAGCAAATCGTCGCTGAAAATATTGTTACTTGGCAGGAACAGGGATTGGTTCCCAATATGGCGATTGAGCCTGGTGATAAAACAGATGAGCCAATTCGTACACGCGGATGGACCTATTGGCATCATTTGTTTAATGCGAGGCAGTTGTTGTTATTTGCTACAATTCATTCATGGCAAAAAAAGAAAAAATATTCTGAATATACTCTCGATATTTCTTCTGCCATAAATAGAAGTAGTCGTCTTTCTCGTTGGGATTCTGCTGATAGAGCAAGAGAAGGAGTTAAAGATGTCTTCAATAATCAAGCCCTAAATACTTTATATAACTTTGGAGTGCGTTCATTTCTCACTCTTAGTGATTTTGCTTTTATTTCGCCGATTGAAAATCCATTTAAATTAAATACACAGCAGCATATTGAATCAAGATCAGCAACATCCACGAAAAAATTAAACGATATTTTTATAACCGACCCCCCCTACGCCGACGCTGTCCACTACCACGAAATCACCGAATACTTCATTGCCTGGCTACGCAAAAATCCCCCCGCGCCCTTCGATCAATGGATTTGGGACTCTCGCCGCGCCTTGGCGATAAAAG
>CAUYTW010000018.1 GCA_963575715.1 Gammaproteobacteria bacterium
CGCGACCTCCGCGCAGAATGACAGAAAAAACTCAATCCTGTATAGAGTTACAAATGCGTAACTCCTAACATGCAATATCGCGGGAAATACATAAAATTTAGAAAGCGTCACATTTCCACGCTAGCGTGGTAAGAGTTTTTTTATTTTTCAAAAAGTATCACAGTTACCATCATGTTTTTACTCTAATTTTAGTGTTAATAGTCCCTAATAGAGAAGATATTGACAGGTTCAGAATATTTTGATATTCTGGATTATTCATAAATAATTCCTCGGTAGCTCAGTCGGTAGAGCGATCGGCTGTTAACCGATTGGTCGCTGGTTCGAGTCCGGCCCGGGGAGCCAATTACTAATATTGGTAATTACCTAGGTACAATATTATAGGATCCATGCAACCTAGTACCAAAATACGTTGTGATCCACGCCAAGGAAAAAATCTCTTTTAGACTATATTTTGACTGCTTTGAAGGAAACGAGGACATAACTATATGTTTTTATAAAGAAATGGATACCTAGATAGTTACTAATATTAAAACCTAGTCCAAAAAATTTTAATTACTTCGATAGAAGAAAACGCCGCTATCAACTAGCGGCGTTTTTATTTTGACTCAGTAGTAAGATATAAACGGTACTCCTTTCTAAAATGCGTACATAAATGTTGATGCGCGCAACGTAAAAATAATTCGTTCTCCGTTGACAGGCATTTGGACCTGCAACTGGAGTCCTGGTTGGGCAGTCTCAACCTGAGTCCTGCCTATGCCTGCAGCGCAATATTGGAACCCGGCCTTGCTGTGACCGTCTCACGCTCATCGTCTATATGGTTAGCAAGGAGGCCTCCATCGTCGCGGACGCGATGATTTCCTTTCGCTGCTCATGTGCAAACCATCATGACCGACAATGGCAAGGAATTTTTCCAACATTAACGAATCTTCAAGGAACTGAACTCGGAATTCTACTTTGTTCATCCCCTATTCCTCCTGGGAGCGTGATGCCAGTCAACTACTCCGCCGTAAAGGGCGAGGCTTGTGAAAGCAAGTCTTGGAGTTGACCAGTTCGGTCGCTTTGCGACGAGACCTTATCGTGGAATCCACGCAAGCGGTGTAATAGGACTCCGGGATGCTTGTTCAGTTCCGGACACTGCGGTCAGTGGTTAACAAGAATACGGGGTCGAAGCCAGTGCTGCTAGGATGGACTTGAAAGGGTACAAAAACCCACGAATAAGCGAGCGAAGAGAGTCACACCGCAAAGTGTGCGTCACTTGGGCCGCGTAAGGGCTGACAGCTGGGAAAGACGGCAACTTTAAAATTTTGCTATCCAACGGGGCGGAGAAAACCGTCTCATTTCCTCCCCGCACTGAAGGGAGAGGTTTCTCGGAGACACTGAGGAATGGACTGCCGACCGTTCTTTCCAAAGAATAATGAATCTTAAATTTATTTCTGAAAAACTCATCAAGAAGGCCAAGGATCTTTTGAATCACTGGCCACGAAAATGCCTCAGATTCAAAACTCCTTTTAATGTGTTCCGTTAGTGAATTACAATCCGCTAATTTTACTGTTGTTCTTTAAGGTTGAATCCGTCAAATGCCCGGCGTCATTAAAGCGTAATGGAAGTTCATGTTAATTTTGCTCCCATTATTAATGAGCCTGCATAGGCGGGTGAATTTTTGCAACCTAAGCCGCTATAGCGATTACCATGAGAAAATGTTTTCGCGTTGGTACCAAACTTTGATTCCAACACCAAAGACAGCGTTTCCTTTTCTTGACCCTACTGGATTGAGAGGTTTCCACGCCGAGGATTTATGAAAGGGATACGTAATATCTTTCTCGTGGGACTCATGGGAGCCGGTAAGACAACGGTTGGGCGTCAACTTGCCCGAGCGCTAGATCTCCCTTTTGAGGATAGCGATCGCGTCATCGAAACCCGCACCGGGGTCAGTATTTCTTTTATTTTCGAGCAGGAAGGAGAGGCGAATTTTCGGGCACGGGAAAAAACGGTCATCAATGAATTAACCGCAGCGAATGGGATCGTCCTCGCCACTGGCGGGGGTGCCATCTTGGATCCTGATAATCGATCCTGTCTGAAAAATCGTGGCTGCGTAATTTACTTGCGGGCACCTGTGGAGATATTGGTAACCCGTACCGCCCATGACCGTAGCCGTCCCCTCCTTCAGGGAACAAACTCTCATACCCGCCTTCACCAACTCCTGGAAGTTCGCGATCCTTTATATCGTGAAGTGGCGGATCTAATTCTGGATACCAGTAACCGCAGCATACGTGTCGTGGTCAGGGAACTGCTTTGGCGTCTCGGTCGCTATGCTGCTTGTTCTAATTCTTGACTGACTGTTGGGAAATACCGGCAACTTCAATTAACTTCAACTTAAAAATATAGGAGGACGGCGCTTTTTCCCTGCCTACCTAAAGGTGTGGGTTTCCGCGCCGAATTTAGATGACCATAATTCGCAAGGCAGTATTCCCCGTAGCTGGAATGGGAACACGCTTTTTACCCGCTACCAAGGCAAATCCCAAAGAAATGCTTCCCATCGTCGATAAACCGCTTATTCAGTACGCAGTAGAAGAGGCAATTGCCGCAGGCATTACCCAGATGATATTTGTCACCAGTTCCGCTAAACGCGCCATTGAGGACCATTTCGACTCCAACTTTGAGCTGGAGAACCTTTTGGAAAGCAAAGGCAAGAAGGATTTGCTGGGAATCGTGCGCGGAGTGCTACCCAAAGGGGTAACCTGCGCTTATGTACGTCAACCTGAGGCTCTGGGATTGGGCCACGCAGTGCTTTGCGCCCGCGAAGTAGTAGGCAATGAACCTTTCGCGGTGATTTTAGCTGATGATCTCATTGATGGTGGCGATCATGGAAGCTGTCTAAAACAAATGAAAGCCCATTACACAGAGTGTGGTTGCAGTATCCTTGGCGTGGAACAGGTGCCGATGGAAGAAACCCACCGTTATGGCATCGTCAAGACTGACACGATTTCAGATCGTGTCGCTCCAATTCGTTTAATTGTGGAAAAGCCAATTCCGGCCAAAGCACCATCAAACCTGGCGGTTGTTGGACGTTACCTCCTGACACCACGTATCTTTGAATTGCTTGCCGCCACTGAGCGTGGAGCAGGCGGTGAAATCCAGCTCACCGATGCGATTGCCAAACTTTTGACGGAAGAATCGGTATTCGCCTATCGATTCCACGGTCGACGTTACGATTGTGGCAATAAATTAGGCTTCCTTGAAGCTACAGTGGAATACGGTCTCAAGCATCCCGAGGTGCGTGACGATTTTATTAATTATTTACGCCATTTTTGTCAACCTAAATTATTTTGAATAACTTGAATAACTGTACGGAAAATTTTTATGCTGTTATATCTAAAAGAGTGCCAATAGTATCGTCAACAGCGGCGAGAACTTTCACATTCGCTTTGATACTGGCACGATTAATTTGACTTTCAATGATAGGCTGAATCGAATCCGACTTACCTTCCAATTGTTTGCTGCTGGCTAACTGGGCGAAATTGCGCGCTATCTCCTGCATACCTTGCTGGATGCCATGAGATGCAACGTGATAAGTGTTAATCGTATTCATGGATTTTTTCCTCAATAAAAAATTAATTCAGATTATTTTTGCCAGATAAAATGCCCCTCAATTCACATAAAGTCGAGGGGTCTTGACTCTTAAAAATAAAAATTTTGGAATGATTGATTCCAAAATATCTTAATAGGTCAAAGTTCGGATTCCGTCCTTGCCACCTAAAATAAGAGCATCCGCAGGGCGACAGGCAAAAATACCATTGGTTACCACGCCTGCGATCTGATTGAGATCTTTTTCGAGTTTTCCTGGCTCCATAATCGATAGGCCGTAAACATCTAGAATTACATTACCATTATCAGTGATAAAACCCACCCGATAGACGGGTTCGCCGCCCATTTCGACAATTTGACGGGCAACATAGGAACGGGCCATCGGGATGACTTCAACCGGCAATGGAAAATTACCCAGCACATCGACCAACTTGGATTCGTCGGCAATGCACACGAATCGTCTGGCCACGGCTGCGACGATTTTTTCCCTGGTCAAAGCCCCCCCTCCCCCTTTGATAAGATGGAGATGGCGAGTTACTTCATCGGCACCGTCTACATAAACCGATAGATTATTCACCATATTCAGATCCATAACTTCGATACCATGTTTCCTTAAACGTTCCGCTGTAGCCACGGAAGAAGCGACGGCACCTTCAATCTGGTGCTTCATCCGGGCTAAACAGTCGATAAAATAATTGGCGGTGGAGCCGGTCCCTACTCCAACGATGCTGCCTTTTTCAATGTAGTCGAGTGCCGTTTCGGCAGCGGCTTTTTTCATATCATCTTGTGTCATGGAATCTCTCTTAAAATATGTTGGATAAATGGCAGTTAACTACTCTGCCCTAGCTGCAACGCAGGCTGGCCTCTGGTTGAGACTGCCTCGCAAGATTCCAGTTGCAGGTTCAAATGCCTGTCAACGGAGAGCGAATTATCTTTACTTTGCGCGCATTAATACTCATATGCTCATTATAGGAAGCAAAAACTGATGATAATGCAATTACCTCTTGCAACGGATACTTTTGATCCATCCCAATCGCGGGCGCGCTACCTGAGTACCCGAGGTGGCATGGTGCCGCGTTCGTTCACGGAAATCCTGCTGGAGGGACTCGCCCCGGATGGAGGATTGACGATTCCCGAAGAATACCCCCGTGTATCAACCGATGAATTGACGCATTGGCGTGATCTTTCCTACCAGGACTTGGCCTGCGCGGTCATCGGTCGTTTCATTGACGATATTTCTCCCGCCGATTTACGCGTCATCGTGGAACGAACTTACACGCCGGAGATCTTCGGATCAGGGGAGATTACTCCAGTGCGCGCGCTCGACCCTGGCGTGTGGCTGCTTGGGCTGTCCAATGGCCCAACGCTCGCCTTCAAAGATGTCGCTATGCAGCTCTTGGGCAATCTTTTTGAATATATATTGGAACAGCGTGGAACCAGGCTCAACATTCTGGGCGCAACCTCCGGCGATACGGGTTCCAGCGCTGAATACGCCCTCCGTGGCAAACGCAATGTAAGTGTGTTCATGCTTTCGCCTTTTGGAAAAATGAGCGCCTTTCAAACCGCACAGATGTATTCGCTCAATGAACCCAATATCCACAATATTGCCGTGCGCGGAGTGTTCGATGATTGCCAGGATCTGGTCAAGCAGGTAAGCGTAGACGCCGAGTTCAAAGCCCGCTATCGAATTGGCACCGTCAATTCAATTAACTGGGCCAGGGTGAGCGCGCAGATTGTTTATTACTTCAAAGCTTATTTCGCGGTCACGCGCGATAATCGCCAGCAAGTGTCCTTCGCCGTGCCATCGGGTAATTTTGGGAATATTTGCGCTGGTCACATTGCCCGCCAGATGGGCCTACCTATCCGCCGGCTCATCCTCGCCACCAACGAGAATAATGTCCTCGCAGAGTTCTTCGCTACGGGTCGCTATCGCGTTCGACCACCCGGCCAGGTTTTCCAAACTAGTAGCCCATCAATGGATATTTCCAAGGCGTCTAACTTCGAGCGTTTTGTTTATGATGCCGTAGGCCGCGATCCAGAGCAGGTTCGGGCATTATGGCACGCTGTAGACCGCGAAGGGGCTTTCGATGCTTCGACAGCAAAATGGTATCGGGACATCGATCGTTTTGGTTTCGTCGCTGGTACCAGCACCCACGCCGACCGCTTGGCGACTATTCGTCGGATATGGAAGCGCCACGGAGTGATGATTGATACTCATACCGCTGATGGCTTGAAGGTAGGACTGGAATACCAGGAGGAGAACGTGCCCCTGGTCTGTCAAGAAACTGCACAACCCGCCAAATTCGAAGAATCAATCCAGGCCGCGTTAGGTCGAGCACCAATTCGTCCAATGAGTTATGCGCATTTAGAAACGCTTCCTCAACGCTACACGGTTATGGATCCAGACGTGGAGAAAATCAAGGCTTTTATCGCGCAACATTCTTTTTAGCTTTCTTAAAAATGCTTTAGGAGTTAAGCAGCTGAACTTGTAACTCTTTAAAGTAAGTATAGATGGATTCTGCGACTAGGGCCGCTAACGCGACCTCCGCGCAAAATAACAGAAAAAATTCAATCCTGTATAGAGTTACAAATTCAACTGCGTAACTCCTAAAGTATAGATGGATTCTACGACTCCGCAGCGCTGCGCGCAGAATGACTTAAGTTTTCAATTTTCAACTGCGTAACTCCTAAATACTTATTAAGTGCTTCCGCGGTTTGGGCAGCAGCCGACAAACTTCACAAATAAAAAATCGGCCTTAATCGAATGATCAAGGCCGATAAACCAAAACACTTACGAATGATTTGAACGCGATTCATTCCACGGTTAAAATCGTAGGTTTTCTCGCTAATTTTTATAAATTCATGGGATTATTGATGACGCCATGAATTTCAGTACGAACGATGGTAAAAAATTAGCGGTAATAACCCACGCCGCAGATCTGATCTCCGATCTTAGTTACATAAACTACTTTCTGAACAGGGTCGGTCTCGTTAGGACGTGGCCACATATACGGAATTTCACTAATCGCTCCTTCCTTGGCCTGCGCGTAAATTTCTGCACCGAAAGAATGTCCGGTTTTATCCTTTAGCTCCTTAAGACTTTTGCCCACTAGCTTGGGATGGGCAGTGAAGTTGCCATCTGCTCCTCCGCAATAAGGATAGAGATCGCGATCTTTGAATCCGCCCTCACCCTTTGTGAATTGCTCAAGGGCTTTACCCTTATCCACCTTGATTGCCACAACCGCTTTTTCCAACATGGCCTTGGCTTCAGCGGGAGTACCGAAGTCACCCGCCCAAGTAGCTCCAGCAATCAAAGTAGTTAACAATACTGGCATGAAATGTAGTTTTTTCATCATTGTCTCCGAGATACCCCCGGCTTTAGCCGTGGGGGAGGATAAAGAGACGGTTTTAGCGGGAAAAACCGTCAGCCAAAAAGCCGGTCTTTCCCGGCTGTCAGCCCTTACGGGCATGGTGATACACACCTTGCGGTGTGGCTCCCCTCACCAAAGTTGCAACGCAGCTTTAGTTCGATATCCGTGGGGTGATTTACTGCAACCAAAGTAATTTTCCGAATTATTCAAACTGAGTAGTTACAAAGCTGCTCTGTTTTGCGGAAGGCCAAAATTCTTTCATAATCTTCAATGTAATCGACTTCTGCCCAGAATCCGCCGACGATATCCCGCACATAAATATTTTTCGTGTTGCTCAATTCATATAAAGCATTTTCCCACCATACAGAATGTTTTTGTTCCTCGATCAAATGATCAAGACTAGCGAGAAAAGCAGGAATAAATCTCTTACCTATTTTAGCAACCCCGATATATTCTCCGGTTATATCATCGCCCATCAGATCTTTCCCATATTTTTTTAGAATATTGTTTTCGTAACCCAATTTGTAATCCGCCTCTTCTCGACGACTGCTATCTGCGAAAATTACTGGATCAAGCGTTTCCTTGAGGATAGCATTCAAAACTTCTTCCTCCATGAATACGTCTCCATTCATGATGATAATTTCTTCTGGTTCATCAATAAATTTTCTTGCGAACCATGCAGAAGCCAGACTGTTGGTAACATCAAAAAATGGATTATAAAAAATTTCGACATCATAAGGCATAATTTCTTTTTTGATAATTTGATGTTTGTATCCTAGAATTATGCCTATTTTTTTGATTCCAGAATTTTTCAACAATTGTAAAGTGTAGGATATCAGAGTAGTTTTACCGATATCCAACATACACTTTGGATTACCGCTTAAGTGTCGGCTAATTCTTGTGCCTATTCCGGCTGCCAAAATTAATACTTTCATTGTTTCATGCCTTTTTGAATTTCCCAAAGTGCGTGAATTAACGTATTGTTATCTTTTTTGGTAATCGCTCCAATATGTCCTATTCTAAACAAAGTTTCTTTTAATGTTCCGCCGTTGGGACAAACAAAAATATTGTATTCATTTTTTAGCACGTTAAATAATTCAGTTGCGCTCCAGCCGCCTAATGGTTGTAATGGCGTCAGCGCGTTGGAAAGATGATTATGAAAAAATTTTAATGGTAAATTTCCCAATTTTGAACGAAAATCTTCCGCCTGTTCTTTTACCTGTGCAATGATACTTGCTATTCCTACACGAGAAATCATCCGTAATTTTTTATTCAACTGTAGCAAAATGCTAACTGCTGGGGTGAATGGTGTTTGTCCTCGTACACCGTCTTTGAGATAGTGGTTAAAATCAAAGTAGAGCATTCGTGGATGGCGGTCGGAAATTTTTTGTTTGATTTTTTCATTTAACAGGACAATGGAAATTCCCGGAGGTAACGCCAATGCCTTTTGGGAACTAATAATTAATACATCAATGCCATCTCTCTCCATCGATAGTTCATCTGCCAAAAAAGTGCTAATGGCATCCACCACCAATAAGGTATTTTCAGCGCGACAAAAATTTTTTACCACATCCATATCGTATAATACACCAGTGGAAGTTTCATGTTTATTAATTAACAGCGCGGTAAAACATTTTCCTTCGTATTCCTTTATCCGTTCCTGTGTCAATGGTTCACCATAAGCTAGATTTACTACTTCGTGGGGAATTTGATGAATAATGCACAACTCCTCAAACCGCGCACCAAAACTCCCACCGTTAATGACCAGTACCTTATCTTGCTGGGTAAGACAGTTAATGACTACTGCCTCCATTGCGCCAGTACCGGAACAAGTTAAAAATAATGCGCTCGTGGATGACAGCGCGCCAGTAGTTTCCTTTAATAGCGCCTCATTTTCCAGCATAATTTTTGAGAATTCGTGAGTTCTGAAATAGGGAATCTGTTGTGATCCAACTTCTAAAATTTCCTCATCCATTAAAACAGGACCCACAGAAAAATTTAGCATTGTTCCCTCCAATTATTCGATGCCACAGGTGGATAAAAAACAAATAAGCAGCAAGTTATATCTCGCGCGCTTGATCAGCTGCGTTTCCAATATAAGTCGCAGGACTCAATTCCTTGAGACGCGCCCGCTCTTGCACGGGAATTTCCGCCAAGGTGTCGATAAAAGCAGCAAGGGAAGCACGATTGACTGCGTGACCACGCGTCATGGCTTTGAGTCGTTCATAGGGTTGCTCTAACTGGTAACGGCGCATCACGGTTTGAATCGCCTCGGCCAACACTTCCCAATGATTATCTAGATCGGCAATTAGGATGGCGGCATCCACCGCCAGCTTATCCAGGCCAATGAGAGTTGAACGGTAAGCAAGGACAGCGTGGCTAATCGCCACGCCCAGGTTGCGCAATACTGTCGAGTCGGATAAATCGCGTTGCCAACGCGAAATCGGGAGCTTTTCTGCGAGGTGGACAAGCAAGGCATTGGCGATGCCAAGATTGCCCTCAGCATTCTCAAAATCAATGGGATTAATTTTGTGCGGCATGGTCGAGGAACCCACCTCGCCAGCGAGGGTCCGGCTGCGGAAATAGCCAAGGGAGATATAACCCCAAACATCCCGGGAAAAATCCAGCAATACTGTATTAAACCGTGCTACCGCGTGACATAGCTCGGCGATGCCATCATGGGGTTCGATTTGCGTGGTATAAGGATTCCATTCCAAGCCCAGGTTGGTGACGAAGGCTCGCGCGATCGCTGCCCAATCAAGATTAGGGTAGGCCGCCAAGTGAGCGTTGTAATTACCAACGGCACCATTGATTTTTCCAAGCAACGCGACCGTCGCTACTTGTTCATGTACACGCCGGAGACGGTGGACGACGTTCGCCAGCTCCTTGCCCACAGTGGTGGGCGAGGCGGGTTGTCCGTGAGTGCGAGCAAGCATTGGTACGTCGGCATAACGATGAGCCATTCCTGCAAGAGTTTCAATCAGTTGGCTCATGATGGGTAGCAATACATGGGAACGCGCGTCACGCAGAATCAGCGCGTGGGCAAGGTTGTTGATATCTTCCGAAGTACACGAAAAATGGATGAATTCCGAAATAGCGGCGAGTTCAGTGTTGCCCGCTACCCGCTCCTTTAAGAAATATTCCACCGCCTTAACGTCATGGCGGGTAGTGCGTTCAATATTTTTAACCCGCTGGCCATCCTCAATGCTGAAATTAGTCGCAATCTCCTCTAATCGACGCAACGCGGAAACGGATAATGGAGGCACCTCGGGAATGCCGGAGTGAGACGCTAGAGTTTGCAGCCAGCGGATCTCGACTTCAACACGCCGCCGAATTAATCCAAATTCACTAAAGAGTGGACGAAGGTTGGTGAGTTGATTCGCATAACGGCCATCAAGGGGCGAAAGTGCGGTGAGAGGTGAAAGATCCATGGGGCTTGGTCTTATAATTTGGGCTTAATACAGAACATCTGTTAGGAGTTACGCAGTTGAAAAATAGATTCAAAATTTTCAGTCAGTTACATTAGAT
>CAUYTW010000019.1 GCA_963575715.1 Gammaproteobacteria bacterium
AGCGCTCCTTCAGAAAATTTTTGTGTAACACGACAAAAGATTATGAGCAGGCTCTAAGAGCTGATACATGCGTCGTGCCCACGCTTCGCGGTCGAACTCAATCAGGGCCTTAAGTTCACGCAGGTGATGGGCATTGCACAGGGCATGCAGCACACCCGTTAGGGTGTAATAGGGTTTCCAGTGGTCATGGACCACAATACCGCGCAGCCCCTCCCACAGACTGCCCCCGCTTGCGGGCGGTACGGTAGAAAGTGAGCCAACGGGTTGCCGCGATGTGCAGCCATTGGGTCTTGCCGCCGATGCGGAAACCGGTCTCATCCAGGTTCTTGACCGCCGCCACCTGCATCGAACGATAGACGAAGCCAATGAAGCAGCGCCGCGTACACGGCGGTCATCCGCGTCAGGGTGGCTGCGGCAAGCTTCACTCCGAACAGGTCGGCCATCAAGCTCGACCAGGCGCTCCTCGGGGATGAACTGATAATGGAGCAGGTAGAGGACTCAGGCGGTGAGCCGTGCACCATATTGCACCGGGGTCGTGACCTCCGTGGGGAAGTCGGCACGGGTCGATTCCCCACATTGCGCGCACCGGCAGCTGTGGACACGGTGCGCGGTGACTTCCAGGGGCTGGGGATCGAGTAGCTCGAAGACTTGCCTCGCGCTGTAGCCTGTCGCCGACTCCGCAGTCAAGGACGCCCCACAATTCGAGATCTGCGTGGGGTAGTGATCCCGGACGAAGTTCGGCTCCGCCATCTGCTTCAGGGTCTCGCCGCGATTCCCGGGCTGGCCACCAGGTTTCTTCCCCGACGGCTCCCGCAGGCTCTCCGTCCGATGAGGCTTCTTCAGCCCGTCGCTGGAAGGTGGTTTGCTGCTGTTCCCGCTGTTCAGCCCCAGGCGCTGCTCCAACTCCGCCACCCGTGCTGTCAGTTTGGCTTTGGCCTCTCGAAGTGCTACGTTCTCGGTCTCCAGGCATACAATCCGCTCTGCCGCCAGATAGACGGCAGCATCTGTTGGTTCATGAGCTGAGTGTGTGTCTTGGTGTGACGTCATGAGGTAATTTGACACCTATTTGAGTACCCGCCGTCAAGCTGTTTTTCTCGGGGTACCTGGGCAGTTACCATTTGTTGGTTTTTTCCGGCGGTCAGCTCTTAGACGCACACCTTGCGATATGGCTCTCCTCGCTCATTTATTCGTAGATTTTTGTACGGCACTGGCTTCAAACCCCGTATGCCTATTTAACTTCAGTTGAGGAGTAGAGTTCCTGATATCCTGATTCAGGCTCGGTACTTGATTTGGAGGCAACGGAATTATTACTTTGGTTTGCAGAAGACACGACAAGCTCAATGTTTCTCAAAATTAATTCATCACCACCTTGGAGTTGAGTATTCCATGCGCCGCAACGGACACATACTAAATTATTCTGGGTTGTTTCTGTTTCCGCGCCGCACTTGACGCAGCGTATCCGGACCGGAAGTATTTCCACTTTTAATTCTGCTGTCGCTGCCAGGGTTCCAGCGCGGGCAATGTTATAGGCATTGGCTAATAATTTCGGATCAACTCCAGACAGTGGTCCAATCTGAAGATGGATGATCGTTACCTCATGTGCGTTATGGGCTATCGCCAGATCCTCCACTTGACGTAACATTGCCGCACACACTGAAAGTTCGTGCATATTAAACTCGAATGATACATTTTTGGTAAAGGCCATGCTAAGTGAATCCATGATATTATTAATCCATACGTTGCTGGGCTATCCTTCATAAATCCTGAACAAAGGTGCCACTAGGCACTGTTTGAGTAAATATTTCCCAACCGACATGCGGATTAATAATTTCGCCCCACTGTTTATTGAAAATCAATCCATGAAAAATATTCCTATTATTGCTGATGTCCAAAATAGTCTAGATACTCGCCATATCGCCATCGATAAAGTCGGTATTAAAGATATCCGTCATCCGGTGCGAATAAGTGAACGAAGTGGTGGCGAGCAGCACACTATTGCCCATTTTAACATGTATGTAAACTTGCCACATAATTTTAAGGGTACGCATATGTCGCGCTTTGTGGAAATTCTCAACCACCATGAACGCGAGATTACGCCAGATTCTTTTCAAGACATGGTCATTGAAATGGTTAAAATCCTAGAGGCGGAATCTGGTCACATTGAAATGACATTTCCTTATTTCGTTAATAAAACCGCCCCAGTTTCTGGTGTTCGGAGTTTAATGGATTACGCAGTAACCTTTATCGGTGAACTCCATGATAATAAACCCATACTCTGGATTAAAGTCGTCGTGCCGGTGACCAGCCTGTGTCCGTGCTCCAAGAAAATTTCCCGCCATGGCGCGCATAATCAGCGTTCTCATGTAACGGTCACGATACGCGCTGAACGCTTTGTCTGGATTGAAGAATTAATTAACCTTGTTGAGAACCAAGCATCTTGTAGTTTGTACGCATTACTCAAACGTCCTGATGAGAAATACGTTACCGAGCGCGCTTACGAAAATCCAAAATTCGTTGAAGACATGGTGCGTGATGTTGCAACGCAACTTAATGCCGACACCCGGATTAGTGCTTATACGGTGGAGTCAGAAAATTTCGAATCAATTCACAATCATTCTGCCTATGCCTTAATTGAACTGGATAAAAAACGCAAACAAGAAAATTCCGATCAACCTTGAGATTGGCAAGCAATGGAAAATCACCCAGTCGTATTTGTCGCCCGTCAGCCCGGCAGTGCCGCAGCATTGGCACCCGTGGTTCGAGCGTTACAGAAAGAGACTGAAATACCATGTCTGGTGCTAGGTCTGGATCATGCCATCTCGGCATGGAGCACAGCAGGAATCACGGCGCAAGCGGTCGCATCCTTCCATGAGGCGCGGTGCCATCTGACCGCAATATGGCCAGCCCTCCTGCTCACTGGCACTTCCTTCAATGCTGCCGATGACGGTCTTTTTTGGAGTTGGGCCTGGGAACAAGGCATTCCTTCCATTGCCTTCGTCGACCACTGGACCAACTATCGAAAACGTTTTTCTTCCACTCCCGATCGGCATTTTGACTGCATGCCAGAACAGATTGCCGTCATCGACGATCGGATGGCGAGGCGTCTCGTTGATGCCGGTTGTCCAGAACAGCGCATTATTATGCTCGGTCATCCTGGGTGGGACGACCTCGTCGCCCGACGTGATGACCATACGCCTAAACTTCGCCAGGAATTAGCGGGCGACAGAATTTTAATTCTGTTCGTCTCCGAGCCATTTGCCCGCTTTTATGGTCCCAAAGGCACCTACTCTAGCCTGGGGTACACGGAAGTAGATGCGCTAAATCTGTTATTCAATGTTCTTGAAACCGTAGGTGAAAACCTAGGCGAGACGTATACGGTAATAATCAAGCCTCATCCGCGAGAAAACTCCATGGACCTCACCAACCTGGTGATGATGGCCAGTGGTTATCAGCGGGTACAGGCGCGCTTGGTCGATGGTGACCGCCTTGAACTCGTCGCTGCCGCGAAGGTTGTAACCGGGATGAGTTCACTCCTATTGTACGAAGCAGCACTCATGGGCCGGCCCGTAGTTGCATTGCAACCAGGACGTATCGCTCCTTCGGATTTAGTGGACCATTACCCCGGCATCCTGCTCGCCACCGAGCATGGCCAGGCAATATCCGCGTTAACTCATGCACTTACCGGAGAAATTTCCTCCATTCCCGCACCAAAACCTGTAATTCCTCAATGGATTAAGACAATTCAGAATTCTTTACAACGTAGTCCGCCTCGGTAAAGACTGATGACAAGGAGGGAGATACTTTCTTCGGACTTATTTGACCAGCATCCAGGTAAATTTCAATGCGATCCAGCAGTTGACCAGCGATATCCAAACCATAAAGGGCGTCTAATTCTCGAATGCAGGTCGGACTAGTAACGTTAATTTCGGTGCACCAATCTCCAATGATATCCAACCCTACGAATATCAGACCACGGCGGCGTAGTTCAGGCCCGATTTGAGCGCAAATCCAACGATCGCGTATCGTAAGTTCCACTCCCACGCCTTTACCCCCAACAGCCAAGTTGGCGCGGGTCTCGCCAGGGGCGGGAATGCGTGCCAAAGCATAGGAAATTGGCTCTCCATCAACAATCAGGATGCGCTTATCACCGTCAATAACCTCTGGAAGGTACTTTTGTGCCATGAAATAGCGCTGTTCTCGCTCGCTGAGGGTTTCAAGGATTACGTTGAGATTAGGATCATCCGATCTTATCCGGAATACGGAAGCACCACCCATAGCATTCAGCGGTTTGACTACAATATCGCCGTATTCGGCAAGGAATTCCCGTACCCGTTCACTATGACGAGTTACCAAGGATGGAGGACAGCACAGAGGAAACCAGGATGCAAATAGTTTTTCGTTGGCATCACGTAGTGCGGCGGGTCGGTTGAATACCCGTGTTCCACGGGATTCGGCGAGTTCTAATAAATAAGTGGAATAGATATACTCCATGTCGAAAGGCGGATCCTTGCGCATCAGGATTACATCCAACTCATCCAGCGGTAAGCTGATTTCACCCTTGAAAGAATACCAACCACACGGATCATCGCGCACGGTCAGTAATCGTGCTTTACCATAGGCACGACCATCACGGCACCACAGATCGGATTGTTCAAAATAATGAATCATCCACCCTCGGGCTTGAGCCGCAAGGAGCATGGCGAAACTGGAATCTTTTTTTATCTTGATGGAGTCAATAGGATCCATCACGACAGCGAAACGCAGCGTCACAATCCAGCCTTTTTAATTATTGGAAGCTACTTTGTTTACGATAGTAAGCATCTCATCTTCGCGCTCTTGTTTACGCGCCAAACGTTTCTCCATCGCGTCACTTTTAAGGGGAATCGACATCTCGTTAAATAATACTTGACGGAGGAACTGGAAGCCGAACAACATTAATTCAATATCGCTTGCACGAATTTTTTGCCAAAGATCGGCAGAAAGATCGTAGATTTGTTGAAACCCTGGATTTTCCACAAACTGGCGAAAACGATCTAGGTTATAGCAGACCATGAAAAAAAGTTGCAAACTCCGTTTGGTAGGCTTGCCAACGGTGGGGCCGGAGGATTTTTTCTTAAGGACAAGTTGACGCCAACCACGCCCGAGATCATCGTATTCCTCCAGCCCTTGTTCCTGGCGATATTCCTCAATACTCAAAGAGCGTGATTCCTGGTGTCCCAGACAATGCTCCTCACGAATCAACGCATAGGCATTACGATCGGTATATTCGTCTTGACGGCGCAAAGAGAGAAGGGCCAACGGATAATAACGACAGGCAGTTGGACGATCCGCATAAACGTTGCAACCCTTTTCAGTCATGAATCGGCAAGCAGTTCCCTGATCGACTGGACGCAACTTAATTCCTACCAGGCCATCCTTCTCAATTTCGTAAGGAAAGGTATATTGCGTCAAAAAATCATCACTGCTAATTTTTAAGTACTGTCGCAGACGCAGGATGTCATAAGGAGTAAGACTGATGTCAATGTTTTTACAGCAGGCATTAAAGCAAGCAATCTCTGAATGACAACGAAATTTAAGCGTGGCATCGCCATTCAATAAATTCGGAACGACTGGATTTTGGGGCAGAGGAGAAGAAATAGGGTCAATGTCGATATCAGTCATTCAGTGTCTCTGAGAAATCTCGCCCTTTAGGACGGAGGGGAAAGAAGGCGGTTTTGCAACCGTTAGTAAAATGCCGGTCTTTCCCGGCTGTCAGCCTGTAAGGGCAATTCGGCTTGCGCCGGTTATGTTTGCCTCGCCAATGTTTTCAGCAGCTCTGTTTAGCTAACCGCACTTCCTTGGACTTAGGCTGGTCAAGTCCGAACTTGTGAATTTGACTTCTCAAGCCCACGCCTTTAGGCGTGGGGTTCTTGACTTTCAAGCGGAGTGATTGACGGAAAACAATAAGGCTGGGCACCTTACGGTACCCAGCCTTTTTTAGTTTCCGCCTGAAATTGCTTTTAATGCTTGGCGGGCTTAAATAGCTTGGACTTGTCGACTAAATCGACATGCTTGCGCTTAAACACCGTCCACTGCTTGGAATCTTTGTCGTAGATGGAATTCACGAAGCATTTCCAATTCGTCTCATCAACGAAATTTTTGTCCATGCGGTAGTAGAAGCCGGGGTAACGGCTTTCCTCACGGAACTGGATATGCTTCATGTGAGCCTCGGCGGTAAGGATGCGGTGGTAGTTTTCCCACGCACGCAGCAACTCGTGGAGATCCTTAGCACGCATCTTCATGGCGTCTTCCTTGAGCATTTCGAGTTTATCCTCGGCCACCTTCAACATGTGAGCATTAGTGGTGTAGTAAGTCGCAACGCCCGCGACATACTCGTCCATGATTTTTTGCAGACGGAACTGCAACATTTTTGGCGTGATGTAGTTGGGATTCACGTCGATGGCGGTGGTGTAGTCCTTGAACTCCAGATAAGTACGCACTGGCTTGTAGATCTGCTCGACCAGGGTGTTGACATCAGTGTCCAGTTCTGGCTTCCAATCCTTGTTGTCTAGGGCGAAACGCACCAACGATTTGGCGCAGATACGACCCTCGGCATGAGAACCGGAGGAGAATTTATGACCAGAAGCACCCACGCCGTCACCAGCGGTGAACAAACCCTTGACGGTGGTCATGGAGCGATAGCCCCAATTCCAGCCGCTTGGCAGATGCGCCGGAATACTGCTGTACTCCTCACTCGTCGGGGCACCTACGTCTTCGGGGCCGGAGACCCAAATACCGCAGCAACCGGAATGTGAACCCAGCAGATAAGGTTCGGTTGGCATCAGCTCAGAGTTTTTCTTCTCTGGCTCAATGTTCTCACCGACCCAGATACCACACTGACCGACACACATGTCGAGGAAGTCTTCCCATGCCTCAGCTTCTAAGTGCTTAACTTCACGAGGTGTAAGGACTTCCTTCATCTTAGCCAGCGCTGTTACCGTATCCATGTAGATCGGACCACGACCTTCCTTCATTTCCTTGAGCATCAAATGATTGCGCAGACATGAAGCAGGAACAGCGGCTTGACCATAGGGCGGATAGTCATCAAGAAGGTGCTTGTTGGTCTCCATGTAGACTTCACCAACGGCGTTGGTGGCTTTGGCCTTGAACAGCAGGAACCAAGCACCCACCGGACCGTAACCATCCTTGAAACGCGCTGGTACGAAGCGGTTTTCCATCATGGTCAACTCAGCACCCGCTTCGGCAGCCATAGAATAGGTCGAACCCGCGTTCCATACTGGATACCAGGCACGGCCCGTGCCCTCGCCAACGGAACGGGGACGGAAAATATTGACGCACCCACCAGCTGCCAACAGGATGGTCTTCGCCTTGAAGACAAATACCTTGTTTTCACGGACCGAAAAGCCCACGGCACCCGCTACGCGGTTCTTGTCGTTCTTGTCGTTGACCAACTTGACGATGAACACGCGCTCCTGGATGCGATCCATGCCAAGAGCCTTCTTGGCGGCTTCGGCGACGATCCATTTGTAGGATTCACCGTTGATCATGATCTGCCACTTACCGGAACGCACTGGCTTGCCACCGTCCTTCAGGGCGGGCAGACCCTCGTTGAGGGACGCGGCACCGTCATGGCGCTCACCATTGGCATCCACCTTCCAGATGGGAAGGCCCCATTCCTCGAACAGGTGAACGGACTCATCCACATGTCGACCTAGGTCATAAGCCAAATCATCGCGAGTAATACCCATCAAGTCGTTGGAGACCATACGGGCATAATCGGCTGGATCTTGCTCGGAGCCGATGTAGGTGTTAATGGCGGACAATCCTTGAGCTACAGCTCCAGAACGATCCATGGCGGCCTTATCGACCAATTTAATCTTGAGATCAACGCCAGTCTCAGCCTTGGTGGCCTCGGCCCAGCGCATGAGTTCGTAAGCGGCACCACAACAGGCCATACCACCGCCAATCAGAAGGATATCAACCTCTTCCTGAACAATTTCGGGATTACCAAAAGTACCTGACATGTTTTCTCTACTCGAAAATGGGTTGCAATAAGATCCGTTGAATGTTAGTTCACGGGCAAGCCCGTTTCTACTTACGGATCAACTCAGCGGGATTGCCGGCGCGGAAACCGCCTTCCTGGGTGAAGAAACCGTTCTTGGCAATATCTGCCAACTTGGGCATGGGCTTGCCGCCATATGGATCAATGGAGCCTTCCGCAGTGGTACGAATGGGGAATTTGAAACGCTTCATGGTTCCATTGCGGAACTTGATAGTCCACAGGATGGAGTCAGAACCGCGCAGCGGCTGGACGGAACCGCCCAACGGAACGACATCGGCGTAGTGACGCGCTTCAATCGCGTTCTGCGGACAAATCTTGACACAGGAATAACATTCCCAGCATTGCTCGGGTTCCTGATTGAAGGCACGCATCGCGTGACCTGTTTCCGAACCATCCTTGTCGAGCTTCATGAGGTCATGGGGGCAAATATACATACAGGCGGTCTTGTCCTGACCTTTACAACCGTCACACTTGTCAGTGCGTACAAAAGTTGGCATTGCGTCTCTCCGGAGAGTTGTCTACGAAACTACAGTTATCAACGTACTTCACTGCTTAACTACTGAAAAAATTATCTGGCCGAGTGACCGGCCAGTTTAACTTCTACTTTTTCATGGGACTGCAAGCTGGCATAGTACTCACGCAGGATAGCCAGCACTTCAGGACGACTAAATTCAGCGGGTACCTCGCCCCCTTCCGAAAGGGCCTTGCGTAGCTTGGTTCCAGATAACAGCAAACGCTCCTTGTCGTCATGAGGGCATGTTCGCATTGATGCCATACCACCACAACGGTAACACCAGAAGGTCCAATCGATCTTTAAGGGTTTGGTTTCCAATGCATCCTTGGGAATTTCGTCAAAAATATGATGAGCATCAAAAGGTCCATAATAAGAGCCGACACCGGCATGGTCACGACCGACAATAAGGTGCGAGCAGCCATAATTCTGGCGGAATAATGCATGCAGCAATGCCTCACGTGGTCCAGCATAGCGCATGTCCAACGGATAGCCCGCCTGAACGATCGTGTTCTTGGTGAAATAATTTTCAACCAATGTGTCAATGGACTTGGCGCGAACCTCGGCGGGAATATCGCCCGGCTTGAGCTTACCCAACAGGGAGTGAATAAGAACGCCGTCGCAAATTTCCACCGCGATTTTAGCTAGGTATTCATGTGAACGATGCATGGGGTTGCGGGTTTGGAACGCAGCAACAGTCGTCCAACCCTTTGATTCAAAGAGCGCCCGAGTTTCACTCGGAGTCATGAATAGCGCGCCGTACTTCTCGATGAAGTCACCCGTGGAAAGAACCTTGACTGGACCCGCCAAATTAATCTCGCCTTGCTCCATGACCATTTTAACGCCTGGATGGTCCATATCCGTGGTCTTGTAGACCATTACGCACTCATGTTCTTTGTCAATGGTATATTTTTCGGTAACCTTCATGGTCCCCATGATATTTTTAGTTTCACCATCAACCAGTGCAACATCGCCACCGACTTTAAGACCACTCGCGGTTTCCTTGTCGGTGGACAGCGTGACCGGGATTGGCCAAAACAGACCATTGGCCATCTTGTAACCATCACAGACGCCTTCCCAATCAGCGCGGGTCATGAATCCTTCCAGCGGGGTAAACCCACCAATCCCCATCATTATGAGGTCGCCAATCTCACGCGATGATATGCTGATTCGTGGGAGAGTTTCGGCACGGACAAGCTCTACCTCTTGAGCTTTACCCTGGATCAAAAGGGCCTTGATCTCGCCTCCACCGTGGGGTCTAACTAGCTTGGACATGATAATTTTTAACCTCAATTACCACTTGCAGAAAGATGCAAACGTATTGAACTGAATATAATGCGAGCACATTTTTTTGAATGCCGTCAAGTTTAGAGCATGGCTGGATTCAAGAAGTATCTATAATATAGGTTAACTTGATTATCTTCTACCATTCTTTTCTTCTGGGTAAGGTAAGCTTATATATTTAGTATGTTAGTATTAAACGATATCAAACGATATCATCAGAAATGATTCATTAATATATATTTGTATAGTCAATAATTTAAAATAATTTACTCCTGTTTAATTCTATTCAACAGATTTTTTTATCAATCTTCCCTCCATATATGGAGACCTCCTCTCCATAATGGAGAGGAGTCTTAATTCTTGACTAAAAAAATTTGTTGATAAAAATAATTAAATATATCTTAACATTGAAGCGAGCCAGGGAAGGCGAGCGACCCCCCACGTCCGGTTGCGTAGCGAA
>CAUYTW010000020.1 GCA_963575715.1 Gammaproteobacteria bacterium
TTATTTAGCGAACCCTCTTTACGTATTACCAGCTCTTCCAACTGCGTAACTCCTAAATAGAGTTACAAGTTCAACTGCGTAACTCCTACTATGGTGTTTCAACTCGCGCCAACTGCAACAACAATTCCGCCTCAGCGTCTTCTTCCGACATCCCGGCCAGATCCATTGCGTTCGATTCGTCCGCGTCAGCATTGTCCCGTTGCAAGGTGGCTTTCAGCAGGTTATCAAGCAAGTAATCGGTTAAAGCGTCAAGGTTCGGATAATCAAACAGTAGCGTTACACTGAGGGTTATCGCTAACTCGTGCTGTAAACGATTTTTTAGCTCCATTGCCATGAGTGAATCGACCCCGATGTCAAATAATCGTTCGCGGGGGTCGATACGGCTGCCTTTCTCCATGCGGAGCACTTCACTTAACAGGTTGCCAAGGTAGCGTAACAGCTCAGAACGGCGGCGTGCCGTCGGTAGTTCGCGCAATTTTTGCAACAGTCTGCCCCCATTTTCCACAGTTGGCGGCATCCCTTGTCGTAAATGGGCAGTCAGAGGGCGCATCGCGTCTGGGTAGCGTTCCCAGTCAATCGCCGTGACCGCTACTTGAGCCACTTCGTGCTGGCGCAGCAGATCGCCCAACACGCGCAGCGCATTGGTTGGCGGCAACAGGTCGATTCCTAGAGCGCGGAGACGCTCGTGGTGCAGGGAATCGAGCCGCGCCGCCATGCCAATCTCGGCCCACGGACCCCAATTCACTGCAAGCCCGGCCAAGCCAGTGCGACGACGATGTTCGGCGAGGGCATCAAGGGCGGCATTGGCGGCGGCGTAGTTGCCTTGGGTCGCGCTGCCGATCAATGAAGTCATCGACGAAAACAGCAAAAATATCTCCAGTGGTTGCCCTGCCGTCAGACGGTGCAGGTTCCAGGCACCGGCGAGTTTTGCCGCTAAGGGGTGATAAGCCTGTGGCCAGTTCATCGCCGCTAATGGTCCATCATCAATCTGACCAGCAAGATGAATGACGCCACGGATCGATGGTAGCGTCGCCATGGTTGGCTTGAGAACGGCTTCCAGGGCGATAAAGTCGCCAACATCAACCTGCACTGTCTCGACCCGCGCTCCCTGGATGCGCAATCTTTCGATAGCACTGAGCGCCGCCGGTTCAGGCGCGTGACACGCCAGCAGCAGTAAATACCGTACTCCTTGTTCGACCAACCAATTCGCCACCGCCAGTCCCAAGGCACCGGTACCACCAGTAATCAGATAGCCGTGATCGGTGGCTAACGGCGTTATATCTGGTACCGGCAGCCGATAGGGTTGCAGCCGTTCACCGTGGAATTGACCGTTACGGCAGGCAACCAATAATTCACCACTCAATGCCAGGCTTACCCCGTCGCTGATTTGTCGCGCTGCGTCGATGCCGCGTGATTCTAGATCTATCAGCGCCATCCGCCATTGTGGATATTCGGCGCTGGCACTGCGTAGCAACCCGGAGAGGGTTGCCATCTGAGGCGCGGGCAGGGTATCGGTGGCGGTCACCGCGCAGCCTTGATTGCTGATAAAAAATAGCGGTGTATCGCCATGAGTCAATGCCATCGTTTTTAACAATGCTAGGCTAGTGCCGAGAATCTGGCGCTGTTGGCACTCTGGAGCACTCCAGTCGATAGTCGCGGCATCCAGTGGCCAGAGATCAATAACGCCGGCAAGTTGCGTCGGCAAACGCGCGAAGAGCGCACGTAGCTGATCTTCAGCGTTCGGATCAACTTGATAGAGATGGTTATTGACGCAGGTCAGCGCCGCGCCTATACCAACTTCAATCACCTGACGACCAGCAGCGCGCCAGTATTGGGCCAAAGTTGCGCCGCAGCCGTCACGGTCACAACACAGCAGCCAAGCACCTGTGGTTGTGGCGACATCGGGTAGCGTCAGGGGCCGCCATTGACGTTGATAAAGCCACCGACTACTAGGGTCGATCAACGCGAGCAACGCAGCGCGGCTGGCCTTGCGTCCCTCCAGGCCAATAAAACTGGCGATAGGTTCGCCGCTGATCGTTTCGAGCCAGACATCACCCACCAGGCGTTGTCCATCCTGACGACCACCACGCAACCGAGCATGGGCGCGCATCGGTTCATTGGTAACGCGCTGGTGGAACGTAAGTGCTTCCATCGAAAACGGAATGATGGTTTCCTCTGCCGCCAAATTGGCGTTGATCACCAGCAAGCCGAAACAGCTATCAATGAGTCCAGGATGCAGCTCATAGCCAGTGGTGCCGCTGATATTGTCGGGAAGCTGCAATTGAGCAATCGCCTCAAACGATCCGCGCCATACCTCGCGTAGCCAGCGATAACTCGGGCCAACGACGATGCGGCGTTGCGCCTGAGCCTGATAAAGTTGCTCGGCGGCCATCGCTTGATGACATCTATCACGCAATGCTGACCAATCGATGCGCAACAGTGCAGTGGTTTGGCGCGTGATCTGACCGCTGGCGTGTACCGCTGGTTCGGCTGTATCACTATCTCCATCAGCAAAACTCACTAGACGAAAAGTAACGCTACCGAGTTCGGACGCAGGCGTCAGCGCCAGTTGCACGCGCCGTTCGCTTTCCTCGGTGATGACAAGGGCCTGGGGAAAGGTGATCCGCCGTAGTTGCAGGGGTAACGCGGGATCTTCCACCAGCGCCGCACCGATAATTAACGATAGATGCGTAGCACCGGCGACCACTAATTCATCGAAAACGCGGTGGTCTTCAAGCAGCGGTAAGGTTTTTTTGCTAAATGGGGTTTCATAGAGGCGTTCGCTCAATAGCTTGGACGCGAGGCGTCGCGCCAGCAAAGGATGGTTCAATACCTGTTCGCCATGGAAAGCGACGGTTTGACGCTGGCCATTGAGCGTCACTTCATGCCAGTGACGACGGCGTTGAAAAGGATAAGTAGGTAATTCGGCGCGACCGCTGCCTAAGCGCGACCAGTCGGGCGTGCCACCTCGGCACCAATAGCCGCCGAGTGTCGATAGGATTTGTTGCCATTCCGGTTGTCCGTGGCGCAACAACGGCAACCAGGCACCAGCATCCGTTGCCAGTGGTGAGCCACTGGCTCCGGCGACCGCGCGTCCCATACCAAGGAGGGTAGGCCGTGGACCGGCTTCCACCAATAGATTGCAGCCATCATCGAGTAACGCCTGGAATGCCGTCTGAAACTGCACCGGCTGGCGGATATGATCAATCCAGTAATCAGCGTTGGTGAGCCGTTCACCGCTTTCACGGCGGCCTGTGACATTGCTGTAAATGGGTAGCCGTGGCACCTGATACCGGATAGTCGCGGCCAACGTGCGAAACGGCGCTAGTACCGGCGTCATCAATGGGGAATGAAAAGCATGCGAGACCGACAGGGATCGACATTCGACATTAGCCGCCACGAAATGCTCTTGAATGCGTCGCAGCACGGCCTCGGCACCCGAGATCACCACATTGCTCGGACCGTTGTCGGCGGCGATGCTAATTTCACCGGGTGCCCATTTGGTGATCTGCGCCTCCACTTCTACACGCGACGCCAACACCGCCATCATGCCGCCGCCAGACGGCAGCGCCTGCATCAGCCGCGCACGTTCGGCGATTAGCCGCGCACCGTCTTCAATGCTGAATATCCCGGCCACCGCCGCCGCTGCATACTCGCCAACGCTGTGGCCAAGCACTGCGGCCACCGTGCCACCCCACGCCTGCCACAAAGTCGCC
The DNA here is from genome assembly GCA_963575715.1 of Gammaproteobacteria bacterium. Lineage (NCBI taxonomy): Bacteria > Pseudomonadati > Pseudomonadota > Gammaproteobacteria > Gammaproteobacteria bacterium. Next base: position 3,717 of record CAUYTW010000020.1, read on the forward strand.
AGTGCCACTTCCAGGGCATATAGCGCGGGCTGGGTATTTCCAGTTTGATCAAGGGCCGCGCCGCCAGTAAACAACAAATCCGGTAATGACTGACCGAGCACGGGCCGTAGCACCTGATCGCAGCGGTCGATGACCCCGCGAAACAACGGTTCGGCACGGTAGAGCGATTCACCCATGCCGCAGTACTGGGAACCCTGACCACTAAAGAGTAGTGCCACCTTGGGCCGATGACCTTCCGGCGCCGCGCTGCGCCACATCATGCCGCCATCCATGCGATTAGCCGCAAATGACGTGAGCCGTGCGCGCGCCTCATCGGCGGTTGTCGCCGCCAGCGCGAGTCGCTCCTGAAAATGGGTGCGCGCCACGGCAGCGGTATGGGCAATCGCAGGCCAGGTATTGGCGTTCGCGTCCGCCAGCCACGCCACATAACGCCGCGCTAACTCATGTAATGCAGGTTCGTCACGGGCCGCGAGCACGAATAACTGGTACGGTAGGACGGCGTTCACCAGCGGCGTGACTGGCGGTGCTTCGCTCATCACCAGATGGACATTAGTGCCACTGAAGCCGAATGAACTAACCCCGGCGGTCAGTGGCACATCGGTGGCGACCGGTGACCAGGGAATAGCCGCTGTCGGTACGCGAATAGGTAATTGTTTCCAGGGGATCAATGGATTCGGGGTTGTGAAATGCAGGTGCGGCACTAAGGTTCGGTGACGCAACGAGAGTAGCGTCTTGATCACGCTGGCGATGCCAGCTCCCGCCTCCAGGTGACCGATATTGGTCTTCACCGAGCCGATCCATAGTGGGCTGGCGCTACTCCGATAGTTACCAAACACCCCGTGCATCGCTCCCACCTCAATGGGATCGCCGAGCGGAGTGCCGGTACCATGGGCTTCAATGTAATTGACATGGGACGGATCAATACCGCCACGGATCAGCGCCTGGCGAATCACTGCCTCCTGGGACGGTCCACTTGGTACGGTTAGCCCGCCGCTCGGACCATCTTGATTGACCGCCGAGCCACGAATCAGGGCAAGAATCGTGTCTCCGTCGCGCAGCGCGTCACCCAGACGCTTGAGAACTACAATCCCGCCCCCTTCACCACGTACATAGCCATTCGCGGCGGCATCAAACGTCTTACAGCGGCCATCCACCGAAAGCATACGCGCCTTAGTAAAGGCGATGGAGATCCCCGGATGGGTGAGTAATTGAATACCGCCACCCAGAGCGAGGTCACATTCGCGGCGGCGCAGACTTTCGCAGGCCAGATGCAGCGACAGCAGCGAGGATGAGCAGGCGGTATCGACAATAAAACTAGGTCCAGTGAAGCCGAACAAATAGGAGATCCGGCCCGCGATGGGTGCCAGAGCGCAGCCAGTCCCGTAGTAACCGTCGATATCGGTGAACGGTGCTTCACCGATCACGCGAGTCGCGTGATCGAGGCTGCTGACACCGATAAACACACCACTATTGCTCTGAAAGAGCTGTTCCGGCACATAGTTGGCATGTTCCAGCGCCTCCCAGCATAGCTCCAACAACAGCCGCTGTTGTGGGTCCATGCTCTGAGCCTCGCGCGGCGAGATCCCAAAAAACGCCGCATCAAAATCGCCGACTGGCTGGTCGATAAAGCCCCCATAGCGGGAGCAAATTTTTCCCGGGGCATCGACTTCAGGATCGAAATGGTCATCCACAGGCCAACGTTCGGCGGGCACCATGCCGATGCCGTCGCGGCCATTGACCAGCAGATTCCAATAAGTTGTCAGGGTATTGGCACCGCTCGGAAAACGGCAGGCGGCACCCACGATTGCGATGGCCTCGTTATCACGTTGCCGCGCTATCTGCAATTGCGATTTCAATTCCTTGATTTCAAGCAGCGCCTTGGTCATTAAGGCACGATAATCAGGTGGGGGTGTGCTCATCCAAATTCGGCGCAAAAATCCCTGGCTTTAGCCATGGGGAGGAAGCGCCGCCTTTTGTTTTTTTGCAGTTGAAGTTGCCGGTCTTTCCCGGCTGTAACGAACCAAACCAGCTATGCGTAGAAGATCGTCGTAGATGCTGACCGACTACGTATTAGGGGCGGACTCTTCTTTTCCAGTGGCTATATGAACTGCTTCGCTTAATCGCTCTAGTTCTTCCTGCCCAACCTCTTGATGTGACACAGTCAGTAGTCGCCGGGCGGCATCCAAGATAATTTCCAACGCTTGGCTAGATCCACTTTCGTGAGCATTCAATGTTTCCAGAGCTTGAGTATACGCGAGGGTGGCGGGACCAAATTGTCCCTGCATCTCGTGAATTTCTCCCACGCGCCGCCATACATCGATTGACTCGCCTTGCCGATGGGTGCGTTTTTGCCAATCCAAAGCGGTTTGGTAAGCGGTGAGCGCCTCCAACCAGTTATCTTGATTCGCGTACAGTTGCCCGATTTGGTCCCAAGCGCCACCCATGCGTGGATATTGTCGGGTTCTCTCCCACCAATCCAGGGCAGTACGGTAGGCAGCGAGAGCTGCCGACCATCGGTGTACGTGCGTGTGGACCATTCCAATTCGCATCCAGGTGTCACCCATCCGATGGGGTTGTCGGGTTCGTTCCCACCAGTTTAACGCACGTTGATAAGCCGTGAGTGCCTGCTCTCCGGCCTGGATTTCCTCGCATACGCGACCAATGGCGTGATAACAGGCACCAATCTCGATTGGCTGAGAATTGTCTGCGAGGACGACGGCTTCTTCCACGAGGGCCGTCAGTCGCCGCGTGTAGGCCAGGCAACGTTCGGCGGTAAACTGCGTGGTCAGGCGCCACGGGATCGGCTCCACCAAACCTTCCAGCGCCCCCCGCGCTAAACGGAGATTGCCGCGATGCAAGGCTTGACGTAGTGCTCGATCCCTAAGAACCGCGTGGTAACGCACCAATTCCATGCCGCGTTGGGAGTCCTTGGGGTCATTTTGCGTGACGAGCAAGACCTGGGTCTGATCTTTGACCTGTTTGGCCAAGACTTCGTAGAGCCGTAACAAGTGGTAATGAAACAACTTGGCACGGCTTTCAGGAAAACCCAGCGGCGGAGCACAGCTCGATAAATAGTGACGCAGTACCGGCAGAATGCGATAACCGCCTCCACCTTCTTCCACCAAAGCACGATGGATTAATTCGGACAGTGCGACACCTGCTTGCCGCTCGGGCCAATCAAAGGCGTTACCCAGCGCACGCCACGCTCCCTCCAGAAACGGCCATGGTTCACGATCTTCAAGGGCGGCCAGTAATTCCAGCATTGGGCGCGCCATGGGTGAAACGCGACCCACATAGTAATCTAGGGCAGCATATTCGCCTGCTCCGGCAGCGGCACGGTTTTGAATCTCCGCCACGGTGAGAGCGGGGTCGTCCCCTGGGTCAGCAAGAAATAATCTAAAGATGTAGGGATGGCCAGCCAATTCATCAATAATCAGCCGCTTGACTTCCGTTTTTAGACCATCCCAGCGCAGAGGGCTGTGGGGTAGAGCCAAACGCAACATGGTGGCGCGTTCATTGCGCGATAGTTCTTCCACTGCGAACCACTGTATCCGACAGATTTCCGGCGCATCGTCCCCGCCCGCTAGGAGCATGGCGGACGGTTCGCGTGCGCCACGAATGGCAAACAGGCCACGCCATCCTGTGTGGCCAAGCAAGGCCGCGAGTAGCTCGCGCAGGTAGGGATTAGCGATGCGACCCGATTCATCCAGCACGGTCTCGCATTGATCAATAATCAGCAGACAGTTCGGTCCCAGCGCACGCAGTAACGCCGCAGTCAGAGGCTGGAGCGCAGGTTGTATCTCTTGACGTAGTTGTCGCGCCAACTCGGAGTGTCCGATCTCCTGAAGGCAGTCGGCGAGCTGAGAAAGGAGTCCCCCGGCGTCAGGACAAATCCGTAGCTCCAGCCACAAGGTATGGGTAACCATTTCATGAATGGCGGTCGCAGCCTGAAGCGTGGCTGTGGTCTTGCCAATCCCCACCGGACCATAGAGGCCCAATACCTGCTGACCAGCATGCCAAGCAGCCACTAGGCAAGTGAGTAAGACATCGCGGCGCGCCTCGCCGCCGGTCAGCACCGGGTAGTCAGGGGAGCTATGATGAATGTTGCGAGGAATAACGGCAGAGCGGGGCATGTTAAATTGTTTATCATTGTTCCCGAGATACACCTGGCTTTAGCCATGGGGAGGAAAGGGGGGACGGTTTTCGTAGATTTTAGGAATTACTCAGTTGAAAATTTTAAGTCATTCTGCGCGAAACGAAGTCGCAGAATTCATCTACTATAGAGATTCCGCGATTCTGCGACTACGGGCGCTAACGCGCGCTTCGCGCAGAATGACAGAAAAAACTCAATAATTTTATAGAATTAAAACTTCAACTGCGTAACTTCTTTAATCGTCACCGTCAAATTCTGACGCGAATCCAGGCGAGCATTGCCTCTGGGCTTTTCACCAGGGCATCGGCTCCCCATTCCTCGGGTCGGTCGTCCATTGTTAGGTAGCCAAACAACGCCACCAGGGTAGCAAGGCCAGCGGCACGACCAGCAGCAATATCACGTTCAGCGTCGCCAACAAAAACACATTCACCGGGAAGGCTGCCAGCCACGGCGCAGGCATGAAGCAGAGGCGCGGGATGAGGTTTAGCAAAGGCAATAGTATCGCCGCTGACTACGGTAACTGCACGCGCCGTGAGTCCTAAGTTGAACATGATGGGATCAGTGAGGAACGCGGGTTTATTGGTGACCACTCCCCAATTTATTTCTAATTCTTCTAGGGTTTCCAATACTTCCGCCATTCCGGGAAACAGGCAGGTCTCTACAGTCAGATGGGTTTGATAAAGATCTAATAGCCGAGTTCTTCGACAAGGAAAATCGGGATGATCGGGGTCGATACCAAAAGCCACTTTCAACATACTTGGCGTGCCGTGGGAAACCGTGGAACGCACGACATCGTCAGGCAACGCCGGTAAGCCATGCTCGACGCGCAGGCAATTAACAGACCAAATCAGGTCGGGAGCAGTATCCAGCAAGGTACCGTCCAGATCAAACAGCACAGTGCGCAAGCGCATCACATTTCCTGCTTCGTTCAGTTATCGCACAGCATCGACAAGATAATTCACATCCAGGTCTTTTCCGAGGGAATAAACACGGGTAAAAGGGTTATAACTCATTCCAATCAACTCGCGGACTGTTAATCGCGCCTGACGCGCCCAGGCGGCAAGTTCAGAAGGGCGAATAAATTTAGCGTGGTCGTGAGTGCCATGCGGGAGAAGGTTAAGTACATACTCAGCGCCAACGATGGCGAAAAGATACGACTTGAGATTGCGATTGAGCGTGGCAAAAAAACAATGGCCGCCGGGCTTGACTAACGCTGCGCAAGCGGCAATGGTGGACGCGGGATCGGGAACATGTTCCAGAACTTCCATGCAGGTCACGACATCAAAGGTGCATGGCTCGCTCAGGGCTAAGTCTTCCGCCGCCAATTCGCGGTAGTCCACCGCTACTCCTGATTCCAGCAAATGTAGTCGCGCTACGGATAATGGTGCATGGCCAAGGTCAATGCCTACCACCTGCGCCCCGCGCGTTGCCATGGCCTCAGATAGGATGCCACCGCCACATCCCACATCCACAACCCGTTTGCCAGCCAGCGACACCCGGGCATCAATAAAATCCAGGCGCAATGGATTGATCTGGTGCAGGGGGCGGAATTCGCTTTCAGGATCCCACCAACGACTGGCCAGCGACTCGAATTTGGCTAGTTCTGCTGGATCGACATTGGTCCGCATTGTGGTCACGGCATAATTCCTCGGAGTTGAGCCGATACATTTTTGCTAACAAATGTTAACAAATGCAAACTGAAGATAACTCTTCAGTGAGGGGGTATCTCCCAATGGTTGTGAAAAGTCACCTTTCCACAACCGCGTATAAAATAAAGAGAATAGCTTGGTTATCGCTATGCAATCTCTTTATTTTTTAGTACCTTAAAGGTTTTATTCTGCAAAGGATTGCTTGCAGAAACCACGTACCTTTCCGATAACAGCAAATGAATTATAGCTGTAAAATTTCAGTACTGTCAAACTGTTACTATTTTTAAACTATTACCTTAATTTAGAATTTATTAATAAATGTAAGTAATTAGTAACAAATCAGATACTATGTGTGAACCTTCCCAGGTAGATGTCAAACATCGTTCATACTGGAATTCATGGTGTCATCAACAATCCCACCAATTTATTCGTGGGAGTGTCAACAAAAAAATGGTTCAATAGCCGCCAGCTATTTATCGTCTTGCGACATAAGATATTCTTATCCTAACAACAAAAACATCTACATGCAAATTCCCGCTTTTCTCACCATGGCTAAAGCCAGCGGATTCCATCGGGAATAAATTCGTGAGAGTGTCAATACTAATCTGCGCGTTGGTTAGGGGACGCTCACTAAATAGCATAGCGAACGGACTCTTCTCTGA
>CAUYTW010000021.1 GCA_963575715.1 Gammaproteobacteria bacterium
CCTTGCAAGTCACCCCACAAGCCCCTCGATCCCGAAGGGTCGAGGGGTGATTGACTTCGTTACGTTAGCTTTGAACTGGTGGTCAATTTTTCCCGATTAAAGGCTTATAGGTATTTCGGCAGTAATTACAAAAAGTTTAGCATTTTAGAGCCTGCCCGGAGTGCGTAGTCGGTCATTCCACGGTTAAAGCCGTGGTGCTTATGATCGTACTAAACGCCAACTCATTTTTTCACCCGCGCGCAATGGTATTACACGATCCGTGTCAAATAAGAATTCTGCGGGAACCGTCCAGGGTGCCTTTTCCAGAATAATTTCGGCGCGATTGCAGGGTAGACCATAAAAATCAGCGCCATGGCGACTAGCGAATCCCTCAAGACGATTCAGTGCATTAGCGCCTTCAAAAATTTCTGCGTAAAGTTCGACCGCAGCGTGGGCGCTATAAATACCCGCACAACCACAAGTCGATTCTTTAGTGGTACGAGGATGAGGCGCACTATCGCTACCCAGAAAAAATTTTGGACTGCCGCTGATTGCGGCTTCCAGCACTGCGCGGCGATGAACTTCCCGTTTGAGTACCGGCAGACAATAATGATGAGGGCGCAGGCCACCCTGAAACAAGGCATTACGTTCGAGGAGCAGATGGTGGGCGGTAATGGTGGCCGCGACTCTGGGAGGTGCCGCACGAACAAACGCCACAGCCTCGCGGGTGGTAATGTGCTCCAGGACGACCTTGAGGCCCGGAAACCGTTCTACCAATGGTGCAAGATGACGCTCGATAAAAATTTTTTCACGATCAAAAATATCTACCTCAGTATCAGTTACTTCGCCATGAACTAGGAGTGGTAAGCCATGCTCGGCCATGGCTGCGAGCAGCGGATGGACACGCTCAAGATTGCGTACTCCAGCCTCAGAATGAGTCGTCGCCCCTGCCGGATAGAGCTTAATTCCATAAATTGCTCCACTTTGGCGGGCGCGGCGAATCTCAGCGAGAGGGGTATCTTCCGTTAAATACAAAGTCATCATGGGGGTGAAATCGGCTCCAGCCGGCACCAAGGCGCAGATACGCTCACGGTAGGCAAGAGCTGCCGCAGTGGTCACGATTGGCGGTTTAAGATTCGGCATGACCATCGCACGCGCAAAGCGCGCCACGGTGTGAGGTAGCACGCTGGCGAGTTGATCTCCGTCGCGCAGATGCAAGTGCCAATCATCGGGACGGATTAGGCGGAGATAATCCATAGTTAAGCGGTAGCCGTTACAATACGCGCTATTCTGATGGGTGCAGGTGGATGGCTATCATAAAAAGCCGAATGAAGACGGTCGGGTGTTAGCGTGCCGGCATTTTCTCGATAGAGATGCAATAATGCCTCACGGAGCGCGTAAGGCTCGCCAGTCACACGACAGGAAAAATCATCAGCCGCGAATTCATGACTTTGCAACACTTGGGATAATAATGGTTGCGCGAACAAGGTAAAAAGAGGTGCCACCAATAAAAATAAGACTAATGCGGTATGTGGAGAAGGCGTATCAATCCCGAGGCCAAAATAGAATTCCGGCTGGTGAATGAGATAACCAAGTATAGCAAGTCCTGCGAGGCTCATGGTTCCAATGAGCAACCAGCGTTTGAATACATGATGGTGGCGAAAATGACCAAGTTCATGCGCTAATACTGCCTCCACCTGAACGGGTGACAGTGAATTGAGCAGAGTATCGAAAAATATAATCCGCTTATGGTTGCCAAACCCGGTGAAATAGGCATTTCCATGGCTGGAGCGCCGTGAACCATCCATGACATAAACGCCATCAGCGCGAAAACCACAACGCTCAACCAACGCCACTACTCGCGCAAGGAGTACATCATCGGTAAGCGGCGTGAATTGATTGAATAACGGGGCAATAAAATTAGGATAGGCCCAAGTCATGAGTAGCCCGAAACCCATCCAGGTAGCCCAGGTATAAATCCACCAATTGCCGCCCGCCGAATTCATTAGCCAAAGAATTATCCAAGTCAAGGGAATTCCAAGCAAAAGTAGAATAAAAATTTGTTTAATCATGTCAGTGATGAATATCTGTGGCGTGGTTCGATTGAAACCAAAACGTTTTTCCAGAATAAAAGTCCGATAAATGGCGAAGGGCAATTCAAGCATCGACATCAAAAGGGAGACACTCACCACGAAAGCGACCCCTGCCCAAGCAGACGAGATAGTGTTGCGCCAGAAATGGTCAACGGCATTGAATCCACCGCCCATGGTCCAGAACCATAGCAGCAACGCCGCGATGACCTCTTCAACTTGATGGAGACGTGCCTTGGCCACAGTATAGTCGGCAGCCTTCTGATGCGCCGCCAGGGAAACATGGTCACGAAATGCCTCGGGAACCTCATCGCGGTGACGGGATACATGAATGGCCTGGCGCGAGAGCAGCCATAGTTGTAAAACAAGTCCAACAAATAGGGCAATCAGGATGGAAAGGGTATATGAATTCATCAAATTTCCTTGCTGGTTTGAGACCACCCCCATCAGGGGGATTAGTTAAATTAGACAACGATGCGTAAGCATCGTTATCTTTTTGGTAACCTCCTCGTTTACGGGGAGGCAATCCACCGACCTCTATCTGTCGATGGCTTTGTCATTCCGCAGATGAGGTCGGATGCGGATTGAAACATCCAAATTCGGTGCAAAAATGGATAAGTTACTGAATATTAGCATAGTATTTAATTTTTAACAAATTAGAAGTTACGCAGTTGAATTTGTAACTATATATAGAGATTGAATTTTTTCTGTCATTCTGCGCGGAGGTCGTGTTAGCGACCGTGTCATTCTGCGCGCAGTCGCAGAACGCAGAATTTATGTAGATGGATTCTGCGACTCCGCTTCGCTGCGCGCAGAATGACTTCCTATTTTTCAACTGCGTAACTCCTAAAAGAATTGAGTTTTTTGCTGTCATTCTGCCGTCGAGTTCATGTTAATGATTTCTTCAAACCCGCGCTGCCCTGAAATAGATAACACGCACGTATTGATGTGCCGTGATCTGACCAAAATTTTCACCGAAGGAGGGCTGCGGGTGGAAGTGTTGCGGGACGCAGCGCTGGTCATCGAGCAGGGGGAGCGCGTGGCGATTGTGGGTACCTCGGGGTCCGGCAAAAGTACCTTGCTTCATCTGTTGGGCGGACTGGATATCCCAACCGCAGGCGAGGTATGGGTGGATGGGGAGAATATGGCACGGCTTGGTGAAGCAGCACGTGGTCGATTACGTAACCTGACGCTCGGATTTGTCTATCAATTTCACCATTTACTTGCCGAATTCACAGCCCTGGAAAATGTGGCCATGCCCTTGCTGATCCGCAAGGTGGCACCACGCGAGGCTGCCGATCAGGCGCAAGCCCTGCTCAAGCGAGTTGGCTTGGGAAAACGTCTACATCACAAGCCAAGTGAGCTTTCAGGTGGTGAACGCCAACGCGCAGCCGTGGCCCGCGCACTCATCACAAAGCCACGGTGCGTACTCGCCGACGAGCCGACCGGTAATCTTGACCACGCTACCGCGATGCAAGTTTTTGATCTGATGTTGGAACTTAACCATGATTTTGATACCAGTCTAGTTGTGGTCACTCATGATTTAGAGCTGGCAAAACGTATGGATCGGGTATTGACCCTGGAGGATGGGAAACTACGCGGTAGCTTGGAGTCCGCCGCTAATACGTAATCGCTCGCCTTCCCTGGCTTGCTTCAAAGTAGCAATTGACGAATATCTTGCAGGAGTTGCGCCAAATAGATGATGAACCGTACCCCGGCCGCTCCGTCAATGACACGATGATCGTAGGACAGGGACAGTGGCAGCATCAGCCGGGGAATGAAGGCGTTGTCACGCCAAAGAGGTTTGGTCGTAGCGCGACCAATTCCCAGGATCGCCACTTCGGGACCATTGATGATTGGAGTGAAATGACCACCACCAATACTGCCCAAACTAGAAAGGGTAAAACAGCCACCTTGGAGGTCGTCAGGCAGGAGTTTTCGCGCACGGGCTTTTTCGCTCATCGTAGCCAGTTCTGTCGCTAAATCCCGGAGACCCTTGCGGTCTACTTCTCTAATCACGGGTACCACTAGCCCATGTGAAGTATCAACCGCCACGCCAATATGAAAATAATCCTTGAGGATGAGATTTTCACCACTTTCATCAAGAGAAGAATTAAATTGTGGGTAACGACGCAGGGCAGCGACGGTTCCTTTCATCAGAAAGGCAAGCAAGGTCAGACGTGGCCCGGCCTCATCGGAAGGAAAATTTCCAGACTGGACTGCGTGGCGAAAGGACTCTAGCTCAGTGATGTCTGCTTCGTCGAATTGAGTAACATGGGGAATGGTCACGGCGTTACGGTGTACATTAGGGCCTGAAAGCCGCTGAATGCGCGACAGAGGCTGGATTTTAACCGGACCAAAAGCAGCAAAATCGACCACTGGTAGATCGGGCCAGCGGATTCCAATCCTTGTTTCTCCATGAAACGTGCTCGCTGTGGCTACCGTCGCAGTAGTCAACACGGTTTTAACATGATTACGCACGTCATCCTGGGTAATGCGACCCTTGATGCCAGATCCTCGTACTTGACCCAAATCAACTCCCAACTCGCGGGCATATCGACGTATCGACGGGCTGGCGTGAACCACCTGCGGCGTAGTTTCGCGGTTGGGGGTGGCAGGTGGTGGATGAGGTTCGAGTTTCGGTGCTACAGATGAATTCTCGGGCACAGGAGTAGTCTTGGGCACAAGTTCGGGTTGAGGATTTATCCCGTCATCGGTATCCGCTACCTCCATTGCGAGCAACAAGCCACCTCTAGATACTTTGTCACCCACCTTGACCTTGACCATGGCAATGACGCCCTCGTCAGGTGAGGGAACTTCCATGGTTGCTTTGTCACTTTCCAGGACAAGCAAACCACTTTCGCGTTCAACTCGATCACCTGGGGCTACTAATACTTCAATGACATCCACATCCTTGAAATTTCCAATATCGGGCAAGAATACCTCTTTCTTCATGCTTCCCACTCCTCAACTGGCGAGCTAGGCTGTCGTTTTTCCAGAATGAACCGTTCTCCTTCCAGGGGATCGGTAGCGTGGACGAGCTTGATGAAAACGTTTTCCGCCGCCTGCAAATCGCGGCGCAATATTTTCGCGCGAGCGGATGCCTCTGAAAATTTCTCGAAACCCTCAAGCAGACTCGCCGAGGATTTATCCTGTCGCACTTTGAAAAGATAATATGACATTGATATAGTTATTTCCTGAGTTAGCATCTGGAATATTGATGAATTAAAATTCTATCTCGCCCTGTTGACGCTCTAGGCGTTCGTGGCGCTCCTGAGCCTCGACGCTCAATGTAGCGATAGGACGTATCTCCAGGCGGCGTATTCCGATCTCTTCTCCGGTTTCATCGCAATAACCGTAGCTACCATTTTCAATGCGCCGTAACGCCGCGCTAATCTTTGGCAGTAATTTGCGATAACGATTGCGAGTACGCAGCTCAAGATTGGCGTCCGCTTCGACTGACGCGCGATCCACTAAATCCGCTTCCTGCCAATTTTCTTCCCGCAAGTACTCCAAAGTTTCGCGTGATTCAAGCAATAGTTCATCTTTCCAGGATAATAATTTACGTCGAAAATATTCTAGCTGATACGGATTCATGTATTCCTCGTCCAGTGAGGGATGGTAACCTTGAGGGAGATCGACAGCCATGAGCTTGCTCCATAAACGAACAATGATTTTTTCTTTACTATTTAAGCACGGATGCAGGTATCCTTTCATCCCCGCCCTGACGGACGAACTTTCTCTGAGACATTAATGAACAACTTAAATTCCCCTGACTCCGCCTTTCTTACTGCCTTTCGTGGCCGTTTTGTCGGCGTGCTGCGCTGGGAACAACTCGATGACTTGTGGACAGCTCTGCTCACACGAGTTTCGAGCGGCTGGTATGTCTACCACGTCGGAGAACCTCCCCCTACAACATCCCTTGACACGGAACAACTACGGGGCGTGGTTGAAGGACTAAATACTCTGCTGCGCGATGAGCATGAATATGATTACTGCGGCATCGTCTACGCCGATAGTCTCACAGAGCCAAGCTTCATCAAAATTTTTGACCCGAATCAGCTAGGCAGCTCGTGCGGATTTTCCGGGACAACCGTTCTCCCCGGCTGGATTTTATCCATTCTACCGCCTGATGACATCCCGGCAGCCCTACCGCCACCGAATAACCGTCGTCGCTGGTGGCGACGACTGTTCAGCGACTAGGCGAAAGTGTAGTTAATCGCTAAATCCAGCCGGAATCGCTGCCGCCATCACCGCTCCCAAACCAACTACTTCCCAGATCGGAGAATACTCCGCCGTCGCCGCTACCGCCTGCATCGGATTCCGTGAACAAGCCACCCCCATCGCCGTCATCGGCAGCACGCACTGCGGCATCAATATCTCCAGTATCCGCGACATCTCCAGCACTTCCTGTATTTTCCTGCCCCCCCATAAAATTTCTAATGCCCTCGAATAACAATGCACCGCCGGCGACTCCAGCCGCCGTGGCCGCAGCGCCAGCTAGAAAACCACCCAGACCGCTGCCTCGAGATGCCCCGGGAACAGCGGTAGGCGCTGAAAAAGGTGCTTGGCTCCACCCTGACCCACCGGGGGTGGGCACTGGAGACACTACTGGGGCGTCGGTCCAACCACCGCGTCTGCCTCCGGTCATGCCTCCTAAAAAACTGCTTTTTCCTTGAGCAGCTCCGGGAGCAGAAGCGACGCGTGTGGCTTGAAGTTCCTGCTCCAATTGCTGGATACGTTGTTCTGCTTGCCGTAGGCCGATTTCTTGGACCATTGCCTGTTGTACCAACAAATAAGCGGCGTCGGGTCGGCGTATCGCCTGACGAATGATGGCATTCGCTTCAGGATCGGGAGTTTGTTGAGGTATTTGATTGAATCTGCTTAAAAAATTGTTAAGCAATTCGCGTTCTTCCGCAAGCATGGCATGTGCTCCTGTTAAGCTAAACTTTTACTGACGATTTCATGAACATCTTTGGACAATATAGGTTGTATCAGGATTCTTTCCAAGACCTGACGCATCGCTGCGCGCAGATGAGGTACATAGCGGCGCCAATCGCTGACGGCGTTAAGTAGCCGTGATGCTACCTGTGGATTGATCGGGTCAAGGATGATCACCTGCTCGGCGAGAAAGGCATATCCCACTCCGCTGGCCTCATGAAAACGCACCGGATTACCGTGGCAGAAAGCGCCAATGACCGCCCGAACATTGTTGGGATTGGTCAGACGAAAATCAGGATGATGGAGAAGGCTGCGTACCGTTTCCAAGGTTTCAGGCAAGCGCGAGGTAGCTTGCAGTGAAAACCATTTATTCAGCACCAGCGAATTATGCCGCCAGCGGGTATAAAAATCCGCCAGAGCTGCCGGACGTTCGAGACAATCGGTATTGGCGAGAAAACCCAAAGCGGCGATGGCGTCGGTCATGTTGTCGGCGGTTTGATATTGTCTCATGCACAAGCCGCGTGTCTCATCGTCAGCAAGTTCCATCAGATAACCCAGGCAAACATTTTTCAAACGCCGCTCACCGATGGCCACAGGGTCGGCACGGTCGCGTTGCACCGCGCCATGAGCATTAGCTTGATACACCGCGAGAAAATCCTCGCGCAGCGTTTGTGCCAGGGTTTTGCGTAGAAAAAAGCGCACTTCATAAATGGCTGTAGGGTCAATGAAATCCACTTGTTCGGCGAGATAGGATGCTGACGGAAGACTGAGGGCCTCGGCCAACAACCGCCAGTCAGACATCACGACGCCCCCATCTTTTTGTGGGCGTGCTGCTGCGAGTAAACGTGCCATGGCCTCGACCAACAAAGTGGGAGCAACCAGGGGATGACCCTCAGCATAGTCAGCGAGCAGCCTTTTAAGCACGCGTACCGCAAGCTGTTGACCTGCGTCCCAACGATTGAAAAGGTCAGTGTCGCGCGCCATGAGGAAGGCAAGATCGGCGTCCGAATAATCCATTTCGAGTTTGACCGGGGCTGAGAAACCACGCAGCAGAGATGGAATCGGTGGGGAAGGAATATCCGCGAACCGGAAAATTTCGCGCGCGGTACATGGTTCCAGAACCAAGGTGTTTTGGGTTACGTTTTCGTTTTCACCGGTTAGACGCAGAGGTAGCTCGTCGCCGTTGCTATCCAACAATCCGACGGCAAAGGGAAAATGAAAAGGTTCCTTCACTGGTTGACCGGGAGTAGCGGGACAATTTTGCTCGACGGTCAAGGTATAGATGCGCGCCATCGGGTCGTATTTACCCCGACAAGTAATCACTGGGGTGCCGGATTGGGTGTACCAGCGACGGAACTGACCTAGATCGCGACCGGAGGCTTCCTCCATGGCACGTAAAAAATCGTCGGTGGTTACCGCTTGCCCGTCATGACGCGTGAAATAGAGGTCAGTACCACGCCGGAACGCCTCGGGACCAAGAAGATTACGCGCCATGCGCACTACCTCAGCCCCCTTTTCATAGACAGTTACGGTGTAAAAATTATTGATCTCGACATAAGACTCAGGGCGTACCGGATGCGCAAGCGGGCCAGCATCCTCCCGAAACTGGGCGGTACGCAGACGCAGGGCATCTTTGATGCGTTTAACTGCCCGCGAGGTCATGTCGGCGGTGAATTCTTGATCGCGAAAAACAGTGAAGCCCTCCTTGAGCGAGAGCTGGAACCAGTCACGGCAAGTAACCCGATTGCCCGACCAATTATGAAAATATTCGTGGGCAATGACCGCTTCAATACTCTCGAAATCTTCATCGGTCGCAGTTTCTGGACGTGCCAAAACATAACACGAATTAAAAATATTGAGTCCTTTGTTTTCCATCGCGCCCATGTTGAAATCGTTAACCGCTACAATTTGATATACATCGAGATCATATTCTCGACCATAAACTATTTCATCCCAACGCATCGCCTTTTTGAGCGAAAGCAAGGCATGGTCGCATTGATCCCGATTTTGGTGCTGCACGTAAATACGTAGATCTACTTTCCGTCTCGAGCTGGTTATATGCGTACCCTCGATACACGCGAGATCACCCGCCACCAAGGCAAATAAATAAGAAGGCTTAGGAAAAGGATCAACCCAGCGTGCATAATGACGCCCCTCGGATAATTCTCCGCTCTCTACTGGATTACCATTGGAAAGCAGCAACGGATACCGGATTCGATCCGCAACAAGCGTGGTGGTAAATGGGGCCATGACATCTGGGCGGTCAGGATAATAGGTAATCCGCCGAAATCCCTCCGGCTCGCACTGTGTGCATAGATTGCCACTGGAAGCATAAAGTCCCTCAAGGGCGGTATTGTCTCTAGGACAAATCACCGTTTCTACTTCCAGAGTAAATATCTCAGGAACCTGGTGAATGGTCAACGATTCCGCTTCGACAACATACTCGGTGGCAGTCAATTCACGCCCATCCAGCACCAAGCGCCGCAGTATCAAGTCTTGGCCGTCCAATATCAGAGGCCCAGAACCAGCACGGCGTAAACGCAGACGAGAATTAACGATGGTCTGAGTTTCATCTAGATCGAAACGCAGCTCCACGGATTCGACCAAATAAGATGACGGGGTATAGTCACGGAGATAAATGGTTTCTGTTGGCAATTTTTTCATAAATCCTCGGCGTGTAAATCCCTCGATCCCGCAGAGTCGAGGAGAGGGGCCTAGTAACGTTAAAAAAGGGACGAACCACGTTTTTAATTAAAACGCGGCTCGTCCCTTTCCTTTTTTCATTTCGTTGCAACGGCGTCCAATTTCTCGGACTTAGGCTGGTAAACCAGGCTTTATTCCATTAAAGCCCCCGCATTTATGCGTGGTGTGATTTACTCGCCCTTTATGCTACGGCGTCGGCGTGGCGCTGACCTCGTTCGACCACGCGCTCGTACCTCCAGAGTTGACAGCGGCCAGCGTAAAGAAATAAGTCGTGCCGTTGGTCAATCCAGTAATCACCACACTAGTTCCAGTGACGCCGGTTTTCACCGGAGTCGTGGATTCCCAGCCTGCTATCGCTCCCTGAAAAACTTGATAACTCTTGGCCCCGGTCACTGCTGCCCATTTCAAGGTCACCTGGCCGTTGCCTTTAACCGCGCTAATTGTGGG
>CAUYTW010000022.1 GCA_963575715.1 Gammaproteobacteria bacterium
TTTCTTCTTCCATCTTTCCTTTTTCTTCTTCCATCTTTCCTTTTTCTTCTTCCATCTTTCCTTTTTCTTCTTCCATTTTTACCAAATTCATCCCGCAAATTGGGCATTTACCTGGATGATCCTGGAGAACAGACGGATCCATTGGACATTGATAGTAGAAAAGAATTTTTTGTTCAGATTTTGTATTCGTCTCCGTTTTTCCTGGTTCTTCTTCCATTTTTACTAAGTGCATTCCGCAGATCGGGCATTCGCCTGGATGATTCTGTATAACCGAAGGATGCATTGGACATTGATAACGGATTTTCGCTGCTTGTGTAATTTCCAGTAGTGGAGTTTCGTGGATGGTTTGGTTTTTCCACCAAAGACTGGCTGCGACGATTGCCAAGCTAACGATCACTAAAAATAAAAAAATTTTAATTCCGAAGTAACGCCGGGATTTTTGCGGTGCCAGATCAAGTGATGTGGTTGGAGGCATTGAATTATCAATCATAAATCTTCTCCTACAATTCGTTCTATTTCTGCTAGGCGTACCTGTTCTTCCGTTTGAGCCTTAAATTGATTTTGTTTAGCCTGACGAATCTGACGCTGTGCATCAAGCAAGGTGGAAAAATTCACTTTTCCGGTTTCATAACCAGCCAACGCTGCCTGAAAGGTCAATTCGGATTGAGGTAATAAACTATCAGTAATCAATATTTCTGTTTTGCGTGCGGCGTCAATACCGGCAAGATTTTCCGCAAGATCGGCGATCAATTGATTCATAGTTGATTCTAGCCGCGAGCGCGTAGCGGAAAGCAAGGCTTCCGATTCGCGTTCCTGGGCACGTCGCGGGGATTGCCTTAAAGGAATATTCACTTCGATCATCAATTCCCATTCCTTAATTGCATTTTGGTACTGAATAGGTGAGATGCCTAAAGTAAAATCAGGATAACGGTTTTTGTAGGTAAGTTCACGCTCCTTTTCAGCAGCTTTAATACGGAATTCGTCGGACGACAGTAGCGGATTATGGGAGCGGACGCGATCTTCCAGCGTAGTAAAATCCAATTTGGCCGCTAACGGGAGAGTACGCAATTTTTCAGGCTTGGCTAATGACGCAGTGGCGGGTCGCGCCAGCAGAGCATTCATGCGGATTTCTGCTTGACGACGTTCAGCTTCCAGGGTAAGCAGTTCGTTACGCATTCCAGTCTGCTCGATTTGTGCCCGAATGATGTCCTGTTGGCTGGCAAGCCCATTGACATAACGCACCTGGGTGATTTTTCCGAGCCAAATCATCAAATCGAGATTTTCTTGAGTCAGACGCTCGTTATGATAGAGATAATAAAGTTTTGCATAGATGGTTTTGATCTTGGCGGCGATTTCGTTCCAGACCCCTAATGTTTTTTTTCTGGTGCTTTCCGCTGTGAATTCGGCTACCTCACGTTTCAACTGACGCTTCCCGAACCACGGCACGTCCTGTGTTAACAGATAACGGGTACTGCCGACCTGATTGGGAGCAAGGGTAGGGTTTTTTTCGCCCATGCGGGTGAGATCGCGCAATTCGGTACGGAATTTAGGATCGGGCAGGATACCCGCCGGTACGATGCGTTCGGTAGCGGCCTCGGCATCGTAACGCGCAATAGCGAATTCTGAATTTCTTTCTCGCGCGAAAGCGAGAAGGCTTTCCACGTCATCCCCGAGTAGAGGCTCCTGCGCTTGCGCTGTCAAGCACAAAAACCCCGTAACGGCAACGAACAAGAAATGTTTTAACGGTTTCATTGAAGCGAGCCAAGAAATGTGAACGCCCGCGACGATGTAAGCCTTACGCAGCGAAGCAGTGCGGTCAGCGGTAGAAGTTGGTTGTCATCAGTGTCTCCAAGAAACCTCGCCCTTCAAGGCGGGGAGGAAAGGAGACGGTTTTACAACCGTTCGTTAAAAACGCCGATCAATCTCAGACTTGTTTTCACAAGCCACGCGCTTTAGGGCGGGGTGATTGACGAATTAGCACTATCTCAATCTTGGCTGCGTCCGTAGGAATCATCGAAACGGACTATGTCGTCCTCGCCAAGATAACTTCCAGATTGGACTTCGATAATTTCGAGGGGGAGCTTTCCAGGATTTTCCAGACGATGACGTACACCCAGTGGTATATAGGTAGATTGATTTTCAGTGAGAAGAAAAATTTGATCTTCCTGAGTAACTCGCGCAGTACCCTTGACCACTACCCAATGCTCCGCACGATGATGGTGCATCTGAAGTGACAGTTTTGCGCCAGGATTCACCACAATGCGCTTGACCTGGAAACGCTCGCCACGGTCTATTCCCTCGTAGCTTCCCCAAGGCCGATCAACCCGGCGGTGATCGATGCGTTCCGCGCGATTATCCTGCTTGAGCCGGCTGACTACTTCCTTGACATCTTGGGCGCGATTTTTATTTGCCACCAGCACTGCGTCGGCAGTTTCAACAACCACCACGTCATCCATGCCCACCGTGGCCACTAAACGATGCTCGGCCAATACAAGTGAATTATGGGTATCCAGGCTGATTACGTCTCCGCGAATCACGTTACCCGCTACGTCTTGGGGACTGATTTCCCAGAGCGACGGCCAGGCACCAACGTCCGACCAGCCAACGGTAAGCGGAATGACCACCGCATCGGTTGCCATGATTTGCTCCCTGCCGGTGACACGTTCCATGACCGCGTAGTCAATGGAATTAGCGGGACAAGCTGCAAAAAATGTTTTATCGATGAAATGAAAGTGACCATCATGACGCCCCGCCGCGTAAGCGGCACGGCAGGCTTCAACGATGAGCGGCTCGCAATGTTTCAGCACCCGGAGCCAGACTTGGCTGTTCATCATGAATATGCCGCTGTTCCAGAGATAGGTTCCCGCCGCCAGGTATTCTTGCGCAGTCGCAAAATTTGGTTTTTCCACGAAACAATCCAAATGATGCGCTTTTTCTTCTGCGACAGGAGCACCCAGTTGAAGATAACCATATCCAGTATGGGGAGAAGTGGGTACGATTCCAAAGGTCACCAAGCTGCCCCGTGCGGCCAACCTCGCTCCACGCACGACTGCATCCTGAAACGCCGGAAGATTAGTGATGACGTGATCAGCGGGCATAACCAGCATCACCGTTCGCTGATCGGTTCGTTCCTCAAGGGCCAGAGCGGCGAGGGTCAACGCCGGTGCCGTGTTGCGTCCCTCGGGTTCGAGTATGACGCGCCACGGACTATGGCCTATCATCCGCAGCTGCTCCGTCACTAAAAATCGATGTTCCTCGTTGCACACGACCAGGGGCGCAGACAGGGTTCGTTCAGGCGCGGCAGCTAATCCCTCCAGACGGGTAACCGTCCGCTGCAACAAGCTTTGGTCGCCAGTCAGCGGTAGCATTTGTTTAGGATAGTGTTCCCGGGATAATGGCCATAGACGGGTTCCAGCGCCGCCAGAGAGGATTACCGGTTGGATGTGCATAGGGAAGGTTCACGCATAGTATCTGATTTGTTAATCATTACTTACATTTATTAATAAATTCTAAATTAAGGTAATAGTTCAAAAATAGTAACAGTTTGACAGTACTGAAATTTTACAGCTATAATTCATTTGCTGTTATCGGAAAGGTACGTGGTTTCTGCAAGCAATCCTTTGCAGAATAAAACCTTTAAGGTACTAAAAAATAAAGAGATTGCATAGCGATAACTAAGCTATTCTCTTTATTTTATACGCGGTTGTGGAAAGGTAACTTTTCACACACTGGACAAACGGAATTCGGTTCTTGCTTCATCGAGGCTGCCCAAGGGATAGTTTGGTTATCGCCAGTAAGATTCCTCATTGACGGGGGAGCCTTACGCGGTTTGCGTCGCAGCCGACAACTCCCCCAGGTCTCATAACCTCTCCACAGGCTTAAGGTTCCGTGGAACTCATGGTGCATCGTCATTATCAACCAGGCCCATTAAGTGAGTAAATAACCTAAATGAGCACTTGGATATAATAATTTTAGGCAGAGTATCTTTGTGCTTAGATATCCATGAATAACCATATTCATGATATCAATTGATTACCGTGCTGCTCTTCTTTGCTACATAAAGACTTGTATCATCGAAGTTGCTTGCTGTCTATGAATGGCTTTTATGCAAGTTACAGGACAATAATAATTGTTAGGAGTTACATATTTGAATTTTAACTATTTAATTTTGCTAAAAAATTACTAACTTTTGGTTCCAACACCAAAGGCAGCGTTTCCTCCCTTCCACCCTGCGGGATTGAAGGGCTTCCACGCCGAGGATTTATGAATATTCAAGCAGCGAATGTAAATTTTTCCTCCTCCGTTCCGTTGAAAAAATCCGATCAAAGGACAATTTTTCATAGCATTGGAACAAAACTTAACGCCCTCTTCATCGCGATGGTGACGTTGGTGTTCGGTGTCACGGGAACGATTAATTTTTTTGAAACGAAATCAGTGTTGATGGCACGCCTTGAGGATAAAAATGCTCAAGTCAAAGCACGGCTTCAGGTCAGTGTTTCTCGGGCTTTGTGGGATTTACAAACCGATGGTGTGGCTGGTCTTCTTCAGGCAGAAATGGCAGATGAAGATTTATTAGCAATTGCTGTAACGGCTCAGGATCAATTCATCGCGGGTTATCGCCGAGATACGAATGGAAACTTGAATGCACTAAACAAGTCAATCATCCTCGACGGAATATCTCGTGATTTTGATCTTTCCTATCTATCGGAAGGAAAGGAACAGCCTGTAGGTAAAGTTACCTTCACCCGCTCACTAGATCGTCTGGTGCAAGAATCACGCGCGGTTTTATGGCAAACTCTGTTCGAGATTATGATTGCCGACTTTGTGCTAATCGTCGGGCTTTCATTAGGGCTGCGCTTGCTGGTTTTACGTCCAATCGTGCAAACTCAAAAAGCACTGGATCAAATCGCCGAGGGCGATGCAGATCTTACCTTTCGGCTTAATGATAAACGTTGTGACGAACTCGGAGCGATGGCAATAAGTTTTAATACTTTCACCGCCGGATTGCGGGAGATGATTTCTCAAATGCAAGACAGCGCTACTGAATTATTATCCACGGCGCATGAAACAAGCTCCATTACGGAGAAAATTCATCAATCGCTACGACAGGAAAAATCAGAGACGGTGAAAGTTGCTAATGCCGTAGCCAATTTGGTCAAACAAATTGAAATTATTACCAATCATGCCCGATCTGCTGTCTCGACCGCAAAGGTTTCCGATAAACAAGCTCGTTTTGGTCAAACTGTTGTCAATGATGGCATTACTATCATGAACGGCTTGCGCCGCGAGATGGAAAAAAGTATGGAAGTGGTTCAATCGTTGGCTTCGGATGCAGAACAAATTGGTCGAGTAGTCGAAGTAATTCAGGCAATTACCCAACAAACCAATTTATTGGCATTGAACGCTGCCATTGAAGCTGCGCGCGCAGGCGAAAATGGACGAGGATTTGCGGTGGTAGCCGATGAAGTACGCAAATTGGCCACCCGCACCCAAACTTCTACAGAAGATATTCAGGCGATGATTCAACGTCTTCAGGATAGCGTGCGTCAAATAGTGATTGTCATGAAAACCAGTCAAAATCAGGTTAAGTCTGCGGTGGATAACGTTGATCACGCAGCGGCGCGCATGACCGAAGTTAGTGAATCGATTCAGTGCATCGCCACCATCAACCATGATATTTCCCTTGCCTCCAATACCCAAAATAGCGCGGTGATGGGGATCAATACTAGCGTGCGGATGCTCGATCAATTAATGGCGGATACCGAGCAAGGAGCATCGCACAATTTTCAGGCAAGCCAACAATTAGCTAATTTGGCCAGCGCGATGAAAACGCTTGTGGAACGCTTCAAGGTATAATAGCGTTTCCAATTTAACAATAATGATATTATTTTGATTTTCTCTTCTATTAAAGTAATTCACATGTCCATAATGCCTAGCGGTTCTTTAAAACTCAACACAACCGAGGTGCCCGCGTCTGCCAAGGAGTTCCTCAACTATTGTGAAACTGAATATGAACATCGCGCCAGCTCCGAAAACCCATTTGACGAATCTCTGTTTCGCAGCGCAATTGACCTGGTTGTGAATAAACTTCACCATCTGGAAAATCGAGGGTGCGCATGATTATTACCAGTATTCTTGGAGAAAATATATTAAAGTATCTTCATCTCGATCTTACCTATCTTCCCGGAGAAGGAATTATCGCAATCAGTGGAGAGAATGAATCTGGTAAAAGCACCATCGGTGAAACGATATGTTTTGCCCTGTTTGGACGAACTTTTTCCCTCGAACCAAGATATATTAAAAAAATTATTCGTTGGGGAGAGTCTCATTGTTCGGTTATCATTACTTTTCGACAAGGCAGCGAACATTATCGCCTTTCGCGTATTATTGATAATCAAGGTAATCATGGTGCGAAATTATCACGTCTGGATAATGAATTATTAATTGCTAATGGCGTGTCGGCAGTGTCGAGCGCCATCAATGATTTGCTCGGCTATGATTTTGATGATTTTATCAACTCTTTTTATCTGGCACAACGTGAAATCATTACACCACATCCAAGAAGCGAAACAGTAAAAATAATGGCTGGTATTGCTCCTTTGGAGTGCGTGGCTAAAAAATTTGATGTCGAAATCTCGCTGGAAAAGCAAGAACTCGCCAGCGATGAACAAAAAATTAACGAGATTAAATCGGATTTAGCGGATCTATCTTTCGACAAAGCACAATTACGCATATTACGTAAGCAGTACACTACTAATAATGACATCCTTAGCGAACTTCGCCGAAAATTTAAACGACTAGAACAGGCAAATCGTCATTATAAAGAAACCCTTCCATTAATCCACGCCAGCCACTCGATTCTGGGTACAACTAAATTTTTGAACAAATTATTATTATTGTTAACGATTATGGTCAGCGGGGGATGGTTGTTACTTGCACAATTCCCTGAAAATCCCCCGGCAGGCTGGATTGTTGCTTATTTGACGATGGTCATTCCAAACTGGACGCAATATCAGATTGAATATTTACAATGGAGTTTATTTGGCATTCTTGGCATGTTCGCATGGTTGTTATTTTTTTTGGTTCTGAATGCTATTTTGAACAGACGCATCCAACGTCTAGAGGGAGAACGTATCAGTCTGGCGGTGACTTTGCGTAAAATTTATCATAGCGCCAATGTTTATCGTTCCATTGAAATTAGTCTGGCAGGGCTGGAGCATCCAGCAGATGAAGAGGTTCATCACATTGCGCAACGGATTATTGATAACGCCACCACTTTGCTTGAAATTGAAAGCATCGTCAATCGTACCCTGACTTGGCTGCATACGCTCTCCAATCAATATGAACAAATGGTATCTAGTCTTGATGCCACGATTATTCGTGAAGAAGAAAAACAACGCAAAGCGGAACATCTGGACGGTTTAAGCAAAAAACTCGATGCCACTATTAACGAGCATCACCGACGAATTGCAGTACGTCATTTGGCAAATGAATTACTTCAAGGTGCCTGTGGGCGTGTCGCACAACGTTTTAACCGCGATGTGCGTGATTTGGTCGGTATGACATTACCATTATTTACCGACGGACGTTATCAATATCTTCGTATCGATAATGATTTGAACGTCAGAATTTTTTCCAAGGAGAAACACGATTTCATGGATCTTGACGAAGTATCGAGTGGCACTCAACGGCAAACTATGCTTGCCCTCCGACTCACCTTGGCGCGGCATCTGTTGGAACGTACTAAGGGAATGCCGCAATTCCTGTTTCTTGATGAGCTGTTTGCTTTTTTTGATGAAAGTCGCACGCGGCAATCATTGGAGGTATTACCAAAACTCAATGACAACCTCAAACAGATTTGGGTCGTCGCTCAATCCTTTCGGGAAGAAGTCAAATCAAACTTTTCCGCGCATATCGAATGTCTCCGCGACAAACTACATCAGACGAATAGATAATCCATGTCTTGGCTCCAGCTTTGCATAGAAATCGATCCAGACCACACTCCCTTGATTGAATCCTGGCTGGAAGAGGAGGGGGCATTGGCGGTCTCACTGACGGACGGAGCAGACGAAGCTATCTATGAACCTCCACCCGCAACCTTACCTTTATGGTCACGCACCCAGGTGACAGGATTATTCGCGGACACGACGGACGTTGTGATGGTGGCCGCACGTCTTACGGAAAAAGCAGGACAACAACTCAATTGGCGTGTCCAATCCGTCGCGGATCGCGATTGGGAACGGGTTTGGCTGGATGATTTTCATCCTTTGTCTTGCGGTTCCCGGCTCTGGATCTGTCCCTTTGGATCGTCTGTGCCTCACCCCGAGGCGGTAGTCCTTTGGCTGGATCCCGGGCTTGCTTTTGGAACCGGACACCATCCCACTACCGCGCTGTGTCTGGAATGGTTAGATGCTTCACTCAAGGTCGGCTGCTCGGTGGTGGACTACGGCTGTGGTTCAGGAATTCTAGGGCTTGCGGCTTTGCGCTTGGGAGCAACGCAGTGCTGGGCGGTCGATCATGACCCACAGGCAATCCGGGCCACCCTTGCCAACGCAGCTAGAAATGGCATTGCTACTTGCCAGGCTGCGGAAATGAATAGCCACTCGCTCGTCGCGGAACTAATGCCGCCGCTTTGGGCAGGACTTCCAGAACATTTGCCGGCAATCAAGGCTGATTTATTACTGGCCAATATTCTTGCCCGTCCTCTCGTGGAATTAGCGGTCTATTTCTCAGGTATGATCCAGCCTGGTGGATATATTGTCTTGTCGGGAATTCTCGACCATCAGGAAACAGAAATCATCTCGGCCTATCAATCATGGTTCGATTTTCAGCCGGCAGTGGTGCGCATGGGTTGGATATGCTTGGTTGGAATACGGAATCGATCTACTTTAAACAAGCCTTGCTCTTCAGAAGAGCTGGTGAGTTGTTGATGTTTTATTTCACAAGTTGGTTGAGTTCAAAAATGGGTAACAGGATTGCGAGTACGATAATTAATACCAAGCCGCCCATTATCAGGATGAGTAAAGGTTCAAATAATCCGAGCAGGGTGGCGACGTAGGTATCTACTTCTCGTTCTTGAGTCACGGCGGCCCGCTCCAGCATTTCCTCCAGACGTCCGCTCGCCTCGCCGGATGCGATGAGATGGACGGTCATGGGTGGAAAATAACCACTGGTTCCTACCGCCTGATGCAAGGCGCTTCCCTCGCGCACCCGTCGTGCCGCTTCCTCCACTGCAGCACGCATCACCAAATTAGAGAGCACCGCGCCAGCGATGCGTAGCGCGTCCAAGACTGGCACATTACTCGCAGCGAGAATACTCAGGGTGCGGGCAAAACGTGAAGTATTCATACCCCGTTCCAAGCGTCCAAATAATGGTAGGCGTAATATCAAGCGATGAAAGTTTAACCGTGGTCCAGGTCTGCGCAGGAGTATGCGTAATGCCACTCCTGCGGTAATTAGGCCACCAAGAAGAATCATCCACCATTTTTGGAGAAACGAGCTAACTGCGATCAGAGCGCGGGTAAGCCAGGGAAGCTGTTGACCGGTGCCCTGAAAGACCTGCACAACTTGGGGCACCACATAGACCAGCAATGCCCCGACCACCAGCAGCGCGACAACCGTCACCAACGCCGGATAAAGCAAAGCGAGCCAAGTACGCTGCCCAACTGCTTGACGCGATTCAGTGAAGTCTGCTAAACGATCCAGTACTGCATCCAGATGCCCGGATTGCTCGCCAGCGGCGATGGTTGCCCGATACAACTCTGGAAAGGCATTGGGAAAATCCGTCAAGGCAGCAGCGAGGGAATGACCCTCGACCACTCTGGACCGCACTCCAAGGATCATGCTTTTAATGCGGCTTTTTTCGGTTTGTTGCGCCACCGTGCCCAGGGATTCTTCGACGGGCAGCCCCGAGCCGACCAGGGTTGCAAGCTGGCGGGTGATTAGTGCCAAATCGCCAGCCGAAATACCACGGCGCACCCGTCCATGTCCAACCACACGTACCCCGTGACGATGGACTTCCTCCACAGTTAGCGGGGTGAGTTTTTGTTCCCGTAGTTGCGCGCGCACCGCGCGGGCGGTATCGCCTTCCAACACCCCCTTCCGGTTATGGCCTTCTGAGTCAAGCGCGGTATATTCAAATGCACCCATTTCACCACCAAAGAATCTAAAGATGATTGACGTTAGTTGAATTTGTAACTCTATACAGGATTGAGTTTTTTTCTGTCATTCTGCGCGGAGGTCGCGTTAGCGACCGGAGTCGCAGAATCTATGTAGATGGATTCTGCGACTCCGCTTCGCTGCACGCAGAATGACTTCCTAATTTTTCAACTGCGTAACTCCTAGACGTTTACTTGGAGCCACAATTCAAGCGCGGCCAAATGCCAAAGTTTGCTTCCCTGGATACGGGTCAGGTAGTGCTCTGGAGCTTTGAGCAATTTTTCGACGTAGTCGCGTTGGTAAATACCACGTTCGCGGCATGCGCGGGAATTGAGAAGCTCGCGCATGAAATCAAGAAACGGTCCACGCACGTATTTTAGTGCCGGAAGGGGAAAATAACCCTTGGGACGGTCAATAACGAGGTCTGGTAATCGTCCACGGGCAATATTTTTGAGAATATGTTTGCCGGTACCGTTTAGTTTCAATTCGGGGGGCAAGCTGGCAGCGAGTTCTACCACATGCTGATCCAGAAACGGAACCCGGGCTTCAACCCCCCAGGCCATCGTCATGTTATCCACACGCTTGACCGGATCGTCAACAATAAGCGTGGTGACATCAAGACGTAACACTTGGTCAATGAAGGTTTCTGCGCCAGGTTCTGCCAGGCGTTGAGCGATATATTCGGCGCTGTAGTCGATACCATGAAAAATGGGGTTGACGGTCTCCAGGTACTCAGCATGATCGCGGTCGAAGTAGTGCGCACGAAAGCATTCGAGTGCCGTGCCATCGGTGGCTGCCATGCGTGGATACCAAAAATATCCCCCGAAAACCTCATCAGCTCCTTGTCCACTTTGCACAACTTTGACTTCCCGCGATACTCGTTCAGCGAGTAAATAAAAAGCCACAGCATCCTGGCCGAACATGGGTTCGGTCATTTGCGCCACAGCCTCGGGCAGACGATCCAAGACCTCAGCATTGGGAATGGTGATGCGATGATGAAGGGTCTGAAAACGCGCTGCTACCTGATCGGAATACTCAAATTCACTCCCGCGTTCCTCGGGAGTATCCTCGAAACCAATGGAAAAAGTAAGCGGGTGCTCCACTCCAGCCTCTGCCAATAATGCCACCAATAAGCTGGAATCCAATCCCCCGGAAAGCAGCACCCCAACTGGCACGTCCGCAACCACCAACCGACGCTTTACGGCCTGGCGCAGCGCATCATGGATTGCGCTCGTCCATTCCCGTTCCGAACGTGGCGTGGTGGGACGCTGTGCGTTCAAGGTCCAGTAACGACGCTCATACGTTGTCCCGTCCGCAGTCACGGTGAGGGTATGAGCCGGAGCGAGCTTGCGGGCACCTGCAAGAATGGTACGTGGCGCTGGAACTACGGCGTGGAGAGAAAAAATATGCTGCAAGGCAATCGGATCGATGGAAGTATCGACGCCGCCAGCGGTGAGCAGTGCCTGCATGTTAGAGGCGAAGCGTAAGTAGGCGTTGGAGCGAGTCCAATAAAGGGGTTTAATACCCAACCGATCCCGCGCCAGGAACAAACGCGGCCCGTCCTCGTTTTTGCGCGCATCCCATAACGCGAAGGCAAACATGCCATGAAATCGTTCCACGCAAGACTCGCCCCAATGGTGATAAGCCTTGAGGATGACTTCTGTATCTCCCTGGGAAAAAAAATGATAGCCCTCACCGAGCAATTCCTGGCGTAGTTCTTGATAGTTGTAAATTGCACCGTTGAAGACTAGTGCAAGTCCTAGCTCCGCGTCTACCATGGGTTGGTTGGCGGCGCTGGAAAGATCGATAACCGCCAAGCGGCGCTGTCCAAGGGCCATGGCACCATCAAGCCACATTCCTTCATGATCGGGACCTCGACGGCGCAATGTCTCGATCATTCTTCCCAATGCAAAAAGGTCAGGCCGCGCGCCGTCAAAACGTATTTCTCCACAAATTCCGCACATAAAAATAATGCTCTTCTTTATTTTGAGGTCATCATTTGCTTATTTTTATTAAAGAAGTATCATATAATCGCTATTTCATTTGTAATCTATATCTCTTTTTTAGATGATAATTAAAGGAGCCTGATTATGTATTTTCGATCCATGCCTTTCATCATCGCCCTAGCTACCTTTGCCACCACTGCCGGAGCAGCTACCATGACTTCACCCAAAGTACGTCTTAAAACGAGTGAGGGTCCCATTGTTTTAACACTTGATGTCGAAAAAGCGCCAAAAAGCGTTGAGAATTTTCTTTCTTACGTTCGCGGTGGCCATTATGATGGAACGATTTTTCATCGCGTAATTAAAAATTTTATGATTCAAGGAGGGGGCTATCGCACGAATTATGAACAAAAACCAACTCAGCCGCCAATCAAGAATGAAGCGGATAATGGACTATCCAATGATCGTGGAACGATTGCTATGGCCCGCACCTCCGATCCAGGTTCGGCCACCGCCCAATTCTTTATTAATACCGTAGATAATGGCTTTTTGAATTTTAAAAGTAAGACTCCTCAAGGTTGGGGGTATGCCGTATTTGGTAAAGTGGCCGAGGGCATGGACGTAGTAGATAAAATCCGTTCCTTGCCTACTGGATCCGGAGGTCCTTTCCCCAGCGATGTACCAAAGACGCCCGTCGTTATTGAAAAGGCCACTGTTGTAGAAGAAGAATAAGTCGATTGTCCGTGGCTATGTACTATAATTTTTTTAAATATCTGCATATTCTCACGATAAACATCACTTTTGGTTTTTTCATGGTACGGGGCTATTGGATGATTGTGAATTCCCCGCTGCTAAATCAAGGGTGGGTACGGGTTGTGCCGCATATCAACGATGCGGTTCTGCTCGCAGCAGCCCTTACCCTGACTTATTTACAGGAATGGCGTCTTTTTACCAGGGATTGGCTGATCGCTAAGTTGGTGGCGGTAGTTATTTACATCGTCCTTGGCAGTATTGCCCTCCGTCACGGGCGTCCTAAATTAGTGCGCCTAATCGCTTGGTTACTTGCCCTGTTGGTTTTTTGCTACATAATTCTCGTTGCGGTCAGCAAGGATCCATGGCCATTTTGAGATTGCAGGACATTCAACCAAATTCAGCCAACCAACTCGCTCCTTAGTGGAGCGAGTTATACTAAATTGAATGACTAATTTCCTGTAATTCATTTAACTTAGCTTCAAGCTTTTTTACTAAATTAGTACGGTGCATAAAATTAGCATAATTTAAATACCAAACCATGATAAATGGTAGCGTTGCCAGCACAATAGCTAATGAAATATTATTAAAAGCAATCCATGCTGCAAAATAAATTAAAGAATACATGAGAGCTGATTTGATTCCCTTAGTTATACTATATAAAAAATATTTATTTTTCTTTTTAACATATTCTGAATTTATTTTCGATTTTTCGTCTTTCAAATATTGTATAATTTTATCTATATGAAGAATTATATTTTGTTTGAAATTATCAAATAAATGAGGAATTTCCTTTGTCAGAATTATTCCCGCTGTATATACATCCAATAAAGACTTCCTGTCGATTAATTCTATAATTCTTTGCATTGCTTGATTAAGTTCATTGAATTCTGAATCTTTCTCTTTTTCCATGAAAAATTCTCTGTTTTCTATTATTGAGTTGCACCTAGAGATTTTTTCCGATACTTCATTAATTTTATTTGTGACATGTTCATGATGATGAATAATTTCAGTGGATTGCACATCCATCATTTCTTTGTAAACGCCATGGATTTCTTCTCTGATATTATTAAAGGCGGGTTCATTTTCAATCTTCAAACTATATCTTATATCAAAATTTAGCAGCTTGACAATTAGTGATATTGTTTTTTCCTTGTTTGATGATGCTTCAATAATGCTCATTTGATAAAAAAGTTCATAAAGATCCGGTGATAGGATAATGGCCTCTTCTAAACATTGTCGAGCCTCGTCAAGAAAATTATTTTTATATAAAATATTTGCTTTATGCATCAAAGCAAAACTTGTATAATACGAAGATTTTGGTTTTGCATATTGAATTGCGTTATCAAGACAATAGATAGATCCATCCAAGTCGATTTTACGAAACATATATATCAGACCGAGACTGATATAAACCGTAAAATCATATTCATTTATTGCCGCCGAGGACACAAAATCTTCTTCAGCTTCATCAATAAGGACATCTTCATAATATCTTTCTGCGCGTTTTCTTATTCTTTTTTCTGACACTGATAAATCAGATACAAAGATCTTTATAAAATTCTTAAAGCTAGATTTTCTTTTTTCTATTTGCCATACCACTTCCGATATATTAAAATCAAACATGGACTTGAGTCCATGTAAACCTTCTTTTACGTCATCAGGACTTATTGACAAATAATCAAGTCCGTCAATAAGTCTTTCATGACTGACCACGATTTTATTTGCCAAAGCAGCCCATGATGCGAGCAAATCTCTTGTACCTTGAGCTATTAAGTTAATTTGAGTTTCAACATCGTTGCCAAATTCAATATTGGAATAATATGGTTTGATTTCTTTTATGGCTTCTTGATTATCATTCATAGATCTTTGGTCAGGCATGTCATGGCAAATTATCCTGTTGACTGCAAAATCTTGTGGTGCTCTAGAAACATGTGGCGATGGTGATAAGCCTCAAGGGTAGAGCGGAAGCCAATGGTTAAAATGGTTGCACCAGGCAACTCTCGCTCCAAAAGACGCATCATCATCTCTTCTTCGGTTGGGTCGAGAGCATTAGTGGCTTCATCAATAAAAATCCATTTAGGTTTGTGTAATAAAACCCGAGCAAAACCTAGCCGTTGTAATTCGCCGAGCGTTAGCATTTGATCCCAAGCGCCACCCTCTTCCAGCCGTTGCGCCAGCGACCCAAGTCCAACTCGTTCCAGGACGGCGATCAATGAAACATCGTCAATGCCATGGGAAGGCGTCGGATAGCTTACAATCGCACGTAAATTGCCCTTAGGCACATAAGGCTGTTGGGGAAGAAAAAAGATTGCTGCGTCGCAAGGTAGATTCACCTCGCCGTTTCCCCAAGGCCAAAGCCCTCCGATTACTTTGATCAGCTTCGCTGCAGCTTCGGCGTCACCCGCAATTAATACCCGTTCACCCTGACGCACCTCGGCATTGAAACAATTCAAAAGCACGCGTCCATCGGGCATGGCAATACTCAGATTACGAAAAAGCAACGCCGCGCAATCGATCCGGAGCAAGCGAATGCGATTTTCTGAATTGCCGGCATGGCGTTGAAGATTCATGAGCGCATCATGAAGTCCTAGTACCCGTTCCGCCGAGCTGCGCCATTCCGCTACCCGAGCCGCATTATCCACCGGCCAGGAAAGTGCTTGAATCACCTGTTGGAAAGCTTGCGAAGTCTGCATTAAAGCTCCCAGAGTAATTACTCCAGTAATATAACGTGGCGCGGCGACCAGTAAGGGAAACGCACTAGATATTACGGAATAACCGGTACTAAACAACATAACTCTTGTGAGTGCCCAACTTTGGAATTGCCACATCCCTGCAACGCCACGAAATAAACTTCCAAAGCGTCGCCGTTCGTTAGGCTCACCATGTAATAACGCTATGGTTTCGGAATTTTCTCGTGCGCGCCCTAATTCAAAACGAAACTTGGCTTCTGCCTCCTGGCGACGCTTAGTCACCATGACTAACGGTTGCGCCAACCATAAGGCCAGTGATGAAAAAATCGCCGAATACAGGATCGCGATGAAAACTAAATGCCCAGGAATTATAAAAGAGGCATCAGCAATATTGATTTCCACGGTCCCCGATAGTGACCAAAGGATTTTAGTGAAACCCATCAACAAGAGCAGGCAATAAAACAAAGAATGAATCAAATCAATGGCAACCTCGGTAGCATTACGAATATCCTCTGCGATTCTTCCGTCAGGATTTTCATGCTCACCCGGCAAATATGTCACCTGATGCTGATGGCCCTCCGACATCCAATTTTTCAGCAGTTGATCAGTTAACCAAGTTCGCCAACCAATTTGAATTTTTCTTTTGAACCACATATGACTGGCGGTAATGGTCATGCTGGATACCATAATCGCCATCAGTACTCCCACCTGTTTTAAGAATTCAGCCCAATTCTTATTTTCCAGCGAATTAAAAAAATCGGCATTCCATTGATTCTGCCATACTGGCATGAATACCTGAGTAATGGTTAGCACCACTAGCAATGCGGTCCATCCGCGTATTTTCCATTTTTCTCTGGAGTACCAATAAGGACCCGCCAGCCGGGCAAACCTGACAATGAATTTCAACAAAAGTGCCACATCACCGAACATGTTCGATGAAAGACGAACTTCTGGGGCAGGTGGCATTTCTGGCGAAGGAGGAACTTCATCATTAATAGTAGTCATAAGATCTATTTCAGAAATGTTTCCGAGAAACCCCAACATTGAGGGCAGTTAAGAAAAAAGTAACGCGAAATAATCAGCAACCTCGCCTAACGATGGAATTTTTCCGCAGCTTCCAGGGTATTTTGGAGCAGGGTAGCCACAGTCATAGGCCCTACGCCACCTGGGACAGGAGTAATCCAGGCCGCCCGTTCGCGGGCGGTTTCAAATTCCACGTCACCTACCAGTCGGCCATTGGGCTGGCGATTGATGCCAATATCAATGACAACGGCACCAGGCCGGATCCAATCTCCTTTAATTAAACCAGGCTTGCCCACCGCAACCACTAAAATTTCGGCCTGTGCCACATGAGCGCGCAGATTTCGGGTCGCTATATGGCAGACCGTGACCGTAGCTTCGGCAAGCAGTAGCTCCAGCGCCATCGGACGTCCGACGATATTAGAAGCGCCAACCATTACCGCTTCGCTGCCACACGGATCGATCCCGGTCGATTTTAACAAAGTAATTACCCCCCTCGGAGTGCAGGGACGCAGAATTGGCATACCAAGAGCGAGACGGCCCACATTGTAAGGGTGAAAACCATCCACATCTTTGTCTGGATGGATGCGTTCAACGATTTGTTCTTGATTGATATGAGACGGTAATGGTTGCTGGACCAAAATGCCGTCGACCATTGGGTCATTATTGAGTCGATCAATAAGAGCCAATAAATCTTCCGCTGGAACCTGGGTCGGGAGATCATAAAAAAAGGAATTAATTCCAGTCTCCAGGCAGGCGTGACGCTTGTTGCGGACATAGATTTCGGATGCCGGATCCCTGCCAACCAAAAGTACGGCCAGCCCTGGTGCTCGCAGTCCCGCAGCCAAGCGCTCCTGAACGCGCGTGCGCAGGCTGTCTCGGAGTTGTCCGGCAATGGCCTTGCCATCGATGATTTGCGCGGTCATTGTAGTAACAATTCTAAAAGTGCTTTCTGCGAATGGAGACGATTCTCTGCCTCATCCCAAACCACGCTCCAGGGACCGTCAATCACTTCCGATGCAACTTCTTCGCCACGGTGAGCGGGCAGACAGTGCATGAATAGCCCGTCCGAGGCGGCAATCGCCATGACATCCACGTCAACCTGATAATTGGCGAAGGCCATGTCGCGGGCTGCACGCTCGTTCTCATGACCCATACTCGTCCAGACATCGGTTGCCACCAAGTGGGCACCACGCGCCGCAACCAGGGGATCATGTACCAGCATGGCATGACTGCCGGCTTCTGACAGCAACTCCGCTGGCGGCCCATAGCCTTGCGGGCAGGCAATGCGTAACTCAAAATCAAAAAGTCGCGCTGCGTGGATGTAGGTATTACACATATTATTACCATCTCCAATCCAAGCAACGGTTTTGCCACGAATTGGACCTCGATGTTCCTGAAAAGTCTGGATATCGGCCAATAGCTGGCAGGGATGGAAACGGTCGGTAAGGGCGTTAATCACCGGCACCCGCGAATAGGCGGCGAAGGTCTCAAGGCGTTCATGGGTAGAGGTACGGATCATCACCGCATCCACCATGCCCGATAAAACTTGAGCGGTGTCGGTGATGGGTTCGCCACGCCCGATCTGGGTGTCGTGGGGAGAGAGAAAAATCGCGTTTCCCCCGCATTGGACCATGGCGGCTTCAAAGGAAACCCGGGTACGGGTCGATGCCTTCTCGAAGATCATGGCCAGCACCTTGCCCCGAAAAGGTTCGTGAAAAACGCCGGCCCGACGAAGGGCCTTAAGTTCCGTGGCGCGCGCGAGAAGACGCGCAGCTTCGGTGGAGGTAAGGTCAAGGAGAGTCAGGAAATGGCGCACAACCATGTTTCGCGCTCGTGGTTAATCCAGGGATAGCAGGAAATCGCGCACCACTTGAGCGACCACCCGCACGATTTGATCCGCTTCGTCATTGGTCAAGATCAGCGGAGGCAACAGGCGTACCACAGTATCCTGGGTTACGTTGATGATCACGCCCGCCGCCAGGGCGCGGTTGACTAATTCCTTGCAGGGAGTGTTTAACTCGATGCCAATCATCAATCCTTTACCTCGTATGGCGACTACTCCCTGAACTCCAGCAAGGGCAGCGCGCAGCCCAACAAGCAAGTATTCTCCCAAGGTCGCAGCACGATCTACCAGATGTTCGTTTTCAATGGTTTCAAGTACGGCTGCCGCTGCGGCACAGGCGAGAGGGTTGCCGCCAAAGGTGCTGCCATGTATCCCAGGGCCAAACAATGTCGCCGCCTGACCGCGTGCCAAGCAAGCGCCCATCGGCACGCCATTGGCCAATCCTTTGGCAAGACACATCACATCGGGAATTATCCCTTCGTGCTGGTAGGCAAACCAGCGCCCCGTTCGCCCCAGCCCACACTGGATCTCGTCCAGCATCATTAGCCATCCCTGTTGGTCGCATAACTCACGGATTTGGCGTAAATAGCCGGCGTCAGGAATATTGATTCCCCCCTCACCCTGGACAGGCTCGACCAACACCGCCACCACGTCAGCGGCTGATTCATGCTGATGAACGATTCGGACTAAGGCTTGGATATCATTATAGGGTGCCCGAATAAAGCCTTGGACGAGCGGCGCGAAACCGGCATGGACCTTATGATTGCCGGTCGCCGAAAGGGTCGCCAAAGTCCGCCCATGAAAACTATTTTCCATCACTACCACCATTGGCACCTCGATATCACGTAGCCGCCCCTGGAGACGAGCGAGTTTGAGCGCGGCTTCCACGGCCTCTGCACCAGAATTGCAGAAAAATACCCGATCCATTTCGGCAATACGGCATAGATGATAAGAAAGACGCTCCTGAAGCGGAATGCGGAATAAGTTGGAGGTATGCAGAAGACGTTGGGCTTGATCCCTGATGGCCAGCGTCACGGCGGGGTGTGCGTGGCCCAGGGCGCAAACCGCGATTCCTCCCAGCGCATCCAGGTATTGTTTGCCGTCTTCATCCCACAGCCACGCGCCTTCTCCATGAGTAAAAGCGATGGGAAGCTGTGTGTAAGTATTCATTAAATGATTGAACATTCATTTCTCTCTAAAATATTATTCTCACCAGGAAGATGAAAGCCATGGTTGCGCAGGCCATGGACTCCAATCTAACCATTAGTGTAAAGCATTGATATAGGTCAATCACACCCTCAGCCTTTCGGGAGTTAGAGTTTGTCAGATGACTTGTAAGGATAACTGTTTGATTAACATTAGTGAAGGTTGTAACCTTTTGTAAGAATTATTTTCAGGATAATTTTATTCCACTACGCTGGCTTGGTTATGACATCCGTGATACTTCTCAAGTCCTATACACTGTTGCTGTTTGTTAAACATCCGAAAACGGTTGGTTGATCAGGATGAAAAAACAATTTGGTTTTACCCTGTTGGAAGTGTTAATTGCAATGTTTGTATTGGCAATCGGATTATTAGGATTGGCATCCTTACAGGTTACCGCGTTGCAATCTAATTTGAATGCCTTATTTTTGTCCCGTGCAACTCATTTAACATACTCCATTATCGAAGCAATGCGTGCTAATCGGCAAGGTGCTCTGAATAGCGAATATAATGGTGCAATGCCAGACGACGCGCCAAATTGCCTGTATAATGTTGAAATGACGAAAACACCTATCGCTCAAAATGAGATCGATGCCTGGCGCAATATGCTCGCCTGTACTTTACCTGAAGGCACGGGTAGCATTGTGAGTGATGGAAGCACCATTACTGTGACCGTGCAGTGGAACGACAGCCGTGGAAAAAAAACACCTTCATCAACGGATACCGCAATATCTTCAGAAACTAAACGACAATTGGTAACAATAACTGCGCTATGATTCAATATCAAAAAGGAATCTCACTGACCGAACTGATGGTAGCTTTGGCATTAGGTCTAACACTATCCCTGGCTACTATGATGCTTTTTGTAAACAATAATCAGACCTATCGTTTTCATGCTGCGCTTTCCCGCATTCAGGAAAATGGACGGTTCGCATTGGAAATATTAACGAATAATATTAGAATGGCAGGTGCCATGGGATGTTCCTCAGCCACGACCATGGTTAATGTATTAAACAATTGCGGAAAATGGGATCAGAGTGACTGGTGGAAAAATCTTGGTCCAGGATCATTACTTGGATATGATGGTAGCCAAGATTTTTCTGAATTTAGTTTTAGCAGTGGCAATCGAACCAAAGAGACCGATGCAATAATTTCCCTAGGTAGTGGTGGTGGCTATTTCATAACCGCATCTTCCCCAACATCTAGCCCTCCCACGTTTACATTGAATCAATCGTCACAATCCAATGGTGAATCGCTCAAGTCCGGGAGCTTGGTTATTGTGTGTAATACGCAAAACGCTACGCTGTTTCAAATAACCGCAGTGAATCATTCATCACCATTCACTATCTTACATGCGGCGAGTGCTAATCATTGCTCGGCGAGTGCTTCCGGCGTTAGTCCTGGAAATTGTACGCAAAATTTATTTCCCGGCAGCGGTCTGACACCTACGGCCTGCATCACGGCACCAGCCACCGCGCCACCCGCTCCTAGCGTTACCGGAGGGGTACCGGATTCTTATATCCCCGGTCAATCAATATTGGTGGATTATGTACCAACGGCGTTTTATATAAAAAAGAGTGCATCGGGAGCTACACAATCGTTGTATCAAAAACGTCTCCAGGTTACCAATACAGGTAAAGCCAGTATGATTACTGAAGAATTGGTTGAAGGTGTGGAAAATATGCAAATTTTTTATGGAGAAGATAGCAACGGAGACAGGATTATCGATCAATACGTCGACGCAAGCGCTTCGCCAGATTGGAAAAATGTATTAAGTATACGCATTTTTCTTTTGATTACCAGTCAGGATGAAAATAATCTCGTTGAACAGCCACAAATTTATTTTTTTCCGAATGATACTGGCGATAGCAATATAATTGCGAGAATGGTCACCGCCAAGGATAGACGACTATATCAAACTTTTTCGACTACTATTGCTCTTCGTAATCGATTACCTTAATGTTATAAAGAAATACCGAGCACACGCCCATGAAAAATCGTGGATTCACCTTGATTGAATTATTAATTACCGTCACGGTTGTTGGAGTTTTAATCATGATTGCTTATCCTTCATACCAAAAAAATATTTTAAAATCACGACGCACGGATGCAAAAAGTGTATTGTTGCAGGCAGCACACTGGATGGAACGATTTTTTACGGTAAACAACCGTTATGATCAAAACTTAAAAGGGATCTTAGTGACGGATGAAACTCAATTTAAAAAATCTGGATTGACGCAATCACCTATTGATGGACAAATAAAATATTATAATATTACCTTATCTGCTTCAGATTTAACTAGGAATAGTTTTATTTTGCACGCTATACCAATTGATATAACAAGCCAGAGCAAGGATCCATGCAAAACTTTAACCTTAAATCAGGCGGGAGTAAAAGGAGTTATAGGCGGAGCGACCATGAATGCGGAAGAATGTTGGCGTTGACGTATGACACGTTATCTATCAATACAAAAAAAAATTGGTTTTACCTCTCTTGAAATGATGGTGACAGTCTCAGTATTGGCAATTCTGTTAGCAATTGGTGTGCCTTCATTTCAATCAATTATCCGTAATGCACGAATTGTCACGCATACCAATGATTTTTTAATTTCACTTGTTTTTGCGCGTAACGAAGCGATTAAAAGAGGTCGGCGTGTTGTGGCATGCAAAAGTAAAAATAATATTTGTCAGACTGATTCGTCTGGTTGGGAACAGGGCTGGATAATATTCGTCGATTTTGATAATAATTCTGTTTTAGACACGAATGATATTTTATTACGTGCTCATGGTCCGTTAACTGGTGGTGATACCCTTACCGGCAATTTGAATGTCAAAAATTATATAGCTTATTCTTCTGATGGAGGAACTAGACTGGATACTGGCGCTTTTCAGGCGGGGACGCTTGTTTTCAATTTATGTTCAAGTGGCAAACGAAATGCCATTGTAATTAGCAATACAGGGCGGGCGCGTATTATGAAAGAATCGTGTTAATTAATTATTTTAAATACGGATTTATGTTCACGGGATTATATTTTCAATCAATATTCATATTAGGCTTATGTCGATGTTGCAAATTCATAATAGTTTAACTAATCATAAAGAATCCTTCACGTCTATCACGCCAGGAGAAGTGCGTTTATATGTATGTGGAATGACAGTATACGATTATTGTCATATCGGCCATGCGCGGGTGATGGTGGTTTTCGATGTAGTGGTTCGTTATTTACGTAATCGTGGTTTCGCCGTTACTTACGTGCGTAATATTACTGATATTGATGACAAAATTATTCACCGTGCTGCTGAAAATAGCGAAGATATTTCTACGCTCACTGCGCGTTTTATCACTGCTATGCGCCAGGACGCACAAAGTCTCGGAGTACTGCCTCCCGATCAGGAGCCACGCGCTACCGATTCAATCCCGCTTATGTTGGCAATGATTGGACGGTTGCTTGCTTCTAGACATGCCTATCAAGCGAGTAATGGTGATATTTATTATGATGTGAGTTGTTTTCCAAATTACGGACAACTTTCTGGTAAGCACCCTGAAGAGCTACGTGCTGGGGCAAGGGTCGAAGTAACGGAGGCTAAAGACGACCCTCTAGATTTTGTGTTATGGAAAGCTGCCAAGCCCAGTGAACCTGCCTGGGACGCGCCCTGGGGCGCAGGGCGTCCTGGCTGGCATATCGAATGTTCAGCGATGTCTACAGCTGCTCTGGGTAATCATTTTGACATTCATGGTGGTGGCGCTGATCTTCAATTTCCACATCATGAAAATGAAATTGCTCAAAGCGAGTCAGCCACGGGCGAGCCTTTCGTCAATTACTGGATGCACAATGGTTTCGTCCGCGTAGATAATGAAAAAATGTCCAAGTCTCTCGGTAATTTTTTTACTGTGCGTGAAGTTTTAATTCATTATTCACCCGAGGTATTGCGTTTTTTTATCATTTTTTCCCATTATCGTAGCCCGCTTAATTATAGTGATCAAAACTTGGATTTAGCGCGGACTGCCTTAACACGACTTTACACGGCATTGCGTGGATTAAACCGAATGGATAATTTTGTGGAAAGTAATTTCACAGCGCGCTTTCATGCCAGTATGGAAGATGATTTCAATACTCCTCAAGCACTCGCAGTATGTTTTGATCTGGCACGGGAAATTAATCGTATCCGAAATGAAGATAAGAGCCAAGCCAGTTGTTTAGCTACAGAGTTACGTTACCTAGGAGGCATCCTAGGATTGCTTCAGGATGATCCTGATGTTTTTTTACATGGAGGTATGATTAGCGGCGTTAATGACGAATTCAAATTAAATTTGAATACCGACAAAGATCAATTTACTTCTGGATCACTTGACTCCACCGCTATTGATGCCGCGATTCTCGCTCGGCAAACAGCGCGTAAGGCCAAAAATTTTGCAATTTCCGACCGAATTCGTGATGAGCTTAAACAGCAAGGTATACTTTTAGAGGATCGGCACGATGGAGTGACTACTTGGTCACGACGGTAAATTAGGGCCTGTTAACACTAAAATAGGAATAAAAACATGATATTAACCGCGATAATTTTTGAAAAAATTGAAAAGCTATTACCACGTCAACGTGGTAATGTGACATATTCCAATTTTTCTGTACTAACCGCGATACTATATGTTTTAGAAAACGGTTGTAAATGGAGAGGTCTCCCAAGAGAATTTGGGAATTGGCACACGATTTACACGCGCGCCAATCGATGGGCAAAAAGAGGTGTCCTGGATCGCGTCCTTTCTGTATTGAAGGAGGAATTAATTAAGGAAGTTGAGCATGTATCGTTAGATAGTACAATTATTAAAGTACATCCCGATGGTACCGGTGCGTTAAAAAGTAGTGGTCCACAATCGATCGGTAAAACATGCGGTGGATGGACCACAAAAATTCATATGATTGCGGTCGATGATAAAAAATCACTTGATTTTTCATTATCTTGTGGACAAGCGCACGATGCGCCCGAGGGAAGAAAACTCCTCGAACAATTAAACACAGAAAAGCTGGAAGGAATTTCAGTAATCATGGATAGAGCCTATGAGGACGATAAAACAAGGAAGTTAGTATCTGATCTTGGAATGGAACCTGTAGTTCCTCCAAAAAAGAACAGAAAGATAAAATGGAAATACAACAAAAAAACGTATAAAAAAAGAAATGAAGTTGAACGATTATTCAGGAGATTAAAAAGATTCAGAAGGATTTTTACAAGATTCGATAAATTAGATGTCATGTTTAATTTCTTTATCACTTTTGGCCTAATTTTAGATATGTTCAGTTAGTGTTAACAGGCCCTAATCAATTAACCAATAATGTAAAATAGTTAATAACATGACAATCGTATTCGATGTAATCGGTGGTAAACCTTTTGAAGGACGGTTACGGGTTCCAGGAGATAAGTCTATTTCCCATCGTTCGATTATGCTGGGTGCCTTGGCTAATGGAGTCACTGAGGTATATGGATTTCTAGAGGGTGAGGACAGTCTAGCAACATTACGTGCCTTCCGGGCAATGGGGGTTGCCATTGATGGGCCAAATCAAGGCCGACTAATCATTCAGGGCGTCGGTTTGTATGGCTTGCAACCGTCATCGGAACCTTTAGATTTAGGGAATGCTGGGACCGCGATGCGATTAATGACAGGATTATTGGCAGGACAATTCTTTGATTCGGTGTTGGTAGGTGATGATTCACTGTCACGACGTCCAATGCATCGTGTAATTGAACCATTGAATCGTATGGGTGCGCTGATCGAATCCACTTTCGCGGGTACAGCACCTTTACGAATTCATGGCGGACGACATCTACGTGGTATTAATTACCTCTTACCAATGGCCAGCGCTCAAGTGAAATCAGCACTGTTGCTCGCCGGCTTATATGCGGCGGGACGTACCACGATTACTGAGCTCGCTATTAGTCGAGACCACACTGAGCGGATGCTGTCCCGCTTCGGTTATCCAGTGGAACGTCAAAAATTTCAAGTGAGTCTCGATGGCGGTGGGCTGTTGCGTGCTACTAGTATTAATATTCCTGCCGATCTTTCGTCAGCTGCTTTTTTTCTGGTGGGAGCGACGATTACCCCTGGGTCGGATTTAATATTGGAACACGTTGGCATCAATTCTACTCGATCGGGAATTTTGAATATTCTCAACGCCATGGGTGCTAATATCCAGATCATGAACGAACAAGTAATAGGCGGTGAAACAGTGGCTAATTTACGAGTTCGTTACGCACCATTGCATGGCATTACTATTCCCGAACAATGGGTGCCGCTTGCTATAGATGAATTTCCGATTTTATTTATCGCCGCTGCTTGTTCAGAAGGCGTGACTGTACTTACCAATGCCGCCGAATTACGTGTCAAGGAAAGTGATCGAATTCAATCCATGGCTCATGGGCTATGCACTCTTGGAATCGACGCGATGCCAACTCGAGAAGGAATGATAATTCGTGGTGGACAATTCCATGGTGGAGAAATCGATAGTTACGGTGATCACCGCATTGCTATGGCTTTTACTATGGCCGCGCTCCGTTCTCAAGGATCGATTCGCATCCGTGACTGCGCTAATATCGATACTTCTTTTCCAAATTTTGTTGGATTAGCTCGTGCTTCCGGGATGGATATTGCTGTTACTCAATTTAATTAATTGAAACGATTATAATTTAAGATATTCAACGCGAGCCAAAGCAGGTAAGCGACTACGATGATTTAAGCGATTGCAAAACGCAGAAAAGCAAAGTAGTTGGCAATAGATGTTAGTTGTCTACTTTGTATTTGTGGTTTCGATTTATGAGAATATCCGAGATGACGACCGACTCAGCATTAGTGGCGAATTCAAATATAAAACTCTCGACCCCGAAGGGTCGAGAATGAATGAAATGAGAAATCTGATTCAATGATGTACGGTTGAGTTATTTTCGGTGTGACCTGCTGGATGACCTTCATGTTCCTTCATGATCCGTAACGTATCCGTAGTAGTCCAATTTTTACCCGAAGGATGACCATTGTCAGATACAGTTCCGAAATAAAGCATTGCCAAGGCCAACAACATTGAAAACAGAAGATAATATATATACTTCTTTTCTCCTTTGAGATGCATGAAATAGGCACCTACCAGGATGGCTTGAATAGTCGCTATGCCAAAGGCGGTAATTAGAACCAATGGCCGATAGTTACTCAGTTGTGATACGGTGATACTAATTATGAACAAAGCCAATACTGCTACCCAAACGTTAATGTAGTGGCTTACTGGATGTGGTTGTGAATGAACGACGTTGCTCATTATTAAATCCTTCTTTATTTTGCGATATAGAGTAATGGGAACAAGAATATCCAGACTACTTCCACAAAGCACCAGTAAATTCCGACAATCTCAACTCGGTGTAGGTTTAATCCTTTTTTAACATCCATGGAAATAATCCCCATGGCTACCATTCCTGCGATTACATGCAGACCGTGGATACCCGCCGCTGTATAATAAAATGACCAAAAATTGTTAGTAGTAATGGTAAAACCGTGGGAAATTTCATTTGACCATTCTATGGATTTAACTATCAGGAACACTAATCCACCCAGAATCGCCCCCCACAAATAAGAAAAAGCCTTTTCGTGAAGTTTGGCCTCTGCTGCCTGATGCGCAAGTACCGCTGCAAGGCTTGATGTCAACAAGGCGAAGGTATTAATCGAGCCAGCAATCACGTTGGTGTGCTCGGCATATTCTGCCCAGTGATCAAACATCACCCGGCGCATAATATAAATAACCAGAAGACCACCAAAAATGACGATTTCAGAAGCCAGCAGCATCCACATTGCGAGTCTGGCAGTCGGTATCCCCGTAGCGCTGCGTCTAGTAGCTACGGGAATGGAGGAAGTCACAGTACTGCTCATCTTTCAATCTCCTTGCTAGGAATGCGTATAAAATGGCGGGGTGTTTCAAGTCTAGGTTAGGTTAGTTTACCCTTTTCCTTGTGTAATAGTCTAGTAAAGAGATGTACTTCATGCGAATCATTCGATTGTATATCTTTGTAAATAATTGTCATAAATTATTCCAAAATTGATGTATTCTAAAGTGATGTATTGACAAATAAAATTTATATTAAATCAATAAACTATTTTTATGAAGTTTGAATTTTGTATAATTTTATTTTTAATTTATTGATATTCTATAAAATTTAATTTTCCATACGCAAATAACTAAATTGAACATCATCATGAAAACTATAAACATCTCTGTTTTGCATCAAATGAAATCATCAGGCGAAAAGATTGCATGTCTTACTGCTTATGACGCCAGTTTTGCTACCTTACTTGAAGATGCAGGAGTAGACGTATTGTTGGTTGGGGATTCATTGGGAATGGTATTTCAAGGCCAGACAAGTACCCTGCCTGTGACAATAGATGCCATGGTCTATCACACTACTTGTGTTGCTCGCGGAGTACAACGTGCCTTG
Source organism: Gammaproteobacteria bacterium (assembly GCA_963575715.1). NCBI lineage: Bacteria > Pseudomonadati > Pseudomonadota > Gammaproteobacteria > Gammaproteobacteria bacterium. The sequence goes on from CAUYTW010000022.1 coordinate 28,080, forward strand.
CTGATCGCGGATTTGCCTTTTTTGAGTTACACCAGTCCCGATCGTGCATTGGATAACGCCGGGCGCTTAATGGCCGCGGGAGCAGGAATGATCAAACTCGAAGGAGGATTGAGGATTGTGGAAACGGTTCGTCGTTTAGGGCAATGGGGGATCCCGGTTTGCGCCCATTTAGGACTTTTACCGCAATCAGTCCATAAATTAGGAGGCTATCGCGTCCAGGGGCGCGATCCTGATCAGGCAACCGAGATTCTTGATCACGCGAAAGCCCTGGAAGAAGCTGGATCCGAATTATTGGTGTTGGAGTGCATACCCGTACCTTTGGCAAAGCGTATTACTACAGAATTGAAAATTCCCACTATTGGTATTGGTGCTGGCATTTATTGTGATGGTCAGATATTGGTACTTTACGACATGTTGGGAATTACTCCAGGAAAACGCCCTCGTTTTTCTCGGGACTTCATCCCCGGCAATAACAGCATCCGCGAATCAGTGGCGACTTTTGTCAGCGAAGTAAAAGCAGGAACCTTTCCTCAACTGGAGCATAGCTATACTTGAATTGAATTATCAAAATAGAGAGTTTAAATTGCTAAAAAAAATTGGCTTATGCCAATTCCACGGCTTTCGTCGGTAACAGTTACCTTGACAAGATTAAACGTTGGTAACTATTTCGATGACACGATCAGTTTTCCCTGTCTATCCTGTTTAATCATCGAATTACAGAACTTGGAACTGGAGAAGCATTTCAATGTGTGTTTTTTAAACGCTTACGTTTATCGTAGTTCTGTATTTCGATTTGGTTGAGTCTTCGCCTTCATGCCGAAGCATGAAAGCGATAATAAAAAATGAACTAGCTTATCGATTGCGAAGTTCTTTTTTTAAGCAGGGGCTCAACAATTTTTAGCTAACACCAATCCAGCCAACACCACTGCGACTGCAGCAAGAGTGGCATTGTAGAGTAGCAATCCAGCACCGCCTATCGCCATCGCAGCCATAGCGACCTTTTCCATTTGACGCCCATCACGCAACACCATCAACACTGCTACAAGTGCCAACGCCAGCGCCAGACCGCCAATAATCTTCCATTCGGTTGCGACGATTAGCGCGGTTCTCGGCGGACACCACCATGGCCCATTCACTTCGCAAATTGCACCATTGACATCGGGTTCAATAAATGAATAGCGAAGAACGTAGCCTGTCAAGGAGGTGATCGTTGCTAAAAAAATACCACTAGCTGGTTGAACTGCCTTGATTAAAGCAAAAATGCGAGACACCATCATATATTCCTTTGACGATAACAGATGAGCCATTAAAAATTTTTGCAGCTACGCATACTTTACCGTCGCCCGATTGTTTGCACTTAATGCTGGTCAATCTCGCAGCTTGTTAATTTGATTTCACAAGCCTCGTCCTTTCGGGCGGTGTGATTGACAAATCTTAATTTTTCAAGAACAGGTCGGACTACATTTTTCAGGATTAATATCATAACATCGTATGGCTTCAAGCACGGTGGTGGCGGGAAGTTTATCCATGTTCATCAATTCATGAAGCGCAGCGATCGCGATATGGTGACGATCCACCTCGAAGAACCGCCGTAATTGGCGACGTGTTCCTGAACGACCAAAACCATCGGTGCCCAACACGCGATAGGGACGCCGAACCCAGGGACGAATTTGATCGGCAAAAGCCTTCATGTAATCACTGGCCGCGACTACTGGCCCGGCTTCTTGCCCTGCTAGGCATTGCTCGACATGAGAAACACGCTGCGTTTCTTCGGGATGGAACAAATTCCAACGCTCTATTTCCAGGCCCTCACGGCGCAATTCGGTAAAACTGGTGACACTCCAAATGTCGGCACCGATTCCAAAATCAGCGGCGAGCAATTCCGCGCCTGCGATTACCTCGCGCAGGATGGCACCACTGCCGAGCAATTGAACGCGCCCATGGTTGCCTTGCGTTGAATGCAAGCGGTACATGCCCTTGATAATCCCAGCGTGCGCTCCTTCTGGCATCGTCAGATGAAGATAGTTTTCATTCATCACTGTAAGGTAATAAAAGACCTGATCTTGATCCACGTACATCCGCCGCAGCCCATCATGAACAATTACCGCCAGTTCGTAAGCAAAAGTCGGATCATAGGAAATGCAATTAGGAATGGTGGCGGCAAGCAAATGACTATGGCCATCGTTGTGTTGGAGTCCCTCACCAGCGAGGGTGGTGCGTCCGGCAGTGCCTCCGACTAGAAATCCGCGCGTCCGTAAATCTCCCGCCGCCCAAGCGAGGTCGCCGGTGCGCTGGAAGCCAAACATCGAATAAAAAAAGTAAAAAGGGATCATCGGAACGCCGTGGTTGCTGTAAGCAGTGCCCGCCGCGATCCAGGAGGAAATAGCTCCGGCCTCATTGATCCCCTCCTCAAGAATTTGACCACTTTTGTCTTCGCGGTAATAGAGAAGCTGATCTGAATCCATCGGCTCATACAGCTGCCCCACCGAAGAATAAATACCCACCTGGCGGAATAAGCCCTCCATGCCGAAGGTGCGCGCCTCGTCCGGGACAATCGGCACGAGGTAGCGGCCGATTTGTTTATCCTTGATGAGCGTAACGAGAATCCGCACCATGACCATGGTTGTCGACATCTCACGTTCAGTAGCGCTTTTAAGGATCGGTTCGAAAGTTGTGACTTCGGGAATCGGCAATAATTTTCCATCAGCCCGTCGCGCTGGCAGATAGCCACCAAGGGCAGCGCGGCGCTCGTGGAGATAACGAATTTCGGGGCTGTCATCGGCTGGACGGAAGAAAGGCGCGTCAGCGATACGGTCGTCAGGAATCGGGATATTGAAACGGTCACGGAACGCTTTGAGCGCCCGATCACCCATCTTCTTGGCTTGATGGGTAATATTTTGTCCCTCGCCCGCCTCGCCCATGCCATAGCCCTTGACGGTCTTGGCTAGAATCACGCTTGGCTGCCCTGGGTGATGGATCGCAGCGTGGTAGGCGGCATAGACCTTGAAGGGGTCATGGCCACCACGATTGAGGCGCCAAATATCCTCGTCGGTAAGATTGGCTACTAAATCACGCAACTCATGATATTTTCCGAAGAAATGCTCGCGGGTATAGGCGCCGCCTTTAGCCTTGTAGGCTTGATATTCGCCATCCACGCATTCTTCCATACGCTTGAGAAGTAATCCCTTGGTATCCTTGGCAAAGAGTGGATCCCAATACGATCCCCAGATGACCTTGATGACATTCCAGCCCGCGCCCCGAAAGTGGGCTTCCAGTTCCTGAATGATTTTGCTGTTGCCACGCACTGGTCCGTCGAGGCGTTGCAGATTACAGTTAATCACAAAGATCAAATTATCCAACCGTTCGCGTGCGGCCAATGAAATCGCGCCGAGGGTCTCAGGCTCATCAGTCTCGCCATCGCCGACAAAACACCAAACCTTACGGCCCTTAGTATCGAGAATGCCGCGATCATCGAGATAACGCATGAATCGTGCCTGATAGATGGCCTGGAGTGGTCCAAGTCCCATGGATACGGTAGGAAATTGCCAAAATTCGGGCATCAACCACGGATGCGGATAGGAAGACAAACCACCAGGCGTGGTCTCTTGACGGAAACGTTTTAATTGTTCCTCGCTAATGCGTCCTTCCAAAAAAGCGCGGGCATAGATGCCTGGAGCCGAATGGCCCTGGATAAAAACCAAATCGCCGCCGTGATCGGCAGTGGGCGCATGGAAGAAGTGATTAAACCCAATATCGTAAAGGGTCGCGGCGGAGGCGAAACTTGCAATATGACCACCGAGTTCGGCGACGTCCTTATTGGCTTGCACCACCATCGCCATGGCGTTCCAGCGAATCAAGGAACGGATGCGTCGCTCCAGGGCGTAATCACCAGGGCGACGTGGTTCTTGACTCGGCGGAATGGTGTTGATGTAGGCGGTATTGGCGCTGTAGGGCAGATAGGCCCCAGAGCGTCGCGCCTTCTCTACCAGGCGCTCTAGTAAATAATGGGCGCGTTCTGGCCCTGCCACCGCCAATACACTATTCAAGGATTCCAACCATTCACGGGTTTCTTCTGGATCAAAATCAGGTACCACAGACATGCGGGGGCTCTCCATTTGACACTCCCACGAATAAATTGGTGGGATTCTTGATGACACCATGAATTCCAGAATGAACGATGTTTGACATCTACCAGGGAAGGCTCAACCAAAATGGAGGCCATATCAAGCAACTTTGGTCAATGTCAATGGCACTACTACGTTACCGTCCGTAGAATGATGCACCGGAACCATTTAATTCAAGGCTGCCATAGCTTTTTAAACACGCACAAGGTTTTACGCCCGAGACTTCCCCGGCAACCGCATACCTTAACTTGTTAAAAAGCACTAAAATTTTAACATGAATGCTGCGCATGACGAAAATCAAAAAATATTTGAACGCGATTCATCCAACGGCTAAACCCAGCGGCTCTCTCGCTATTTTCTGTAATAGAAGCGGAAGTTTCTAGCTAATCAATTTTATTTGATATGATTAAGAGTTACGCGGTTGAACTTTAATTGTTTGATTCAGATGGAAGGTTGACAGCCGGGAAAGACCGGCAACTTCAACTTCAACTTCAATAAAAAAACAGGAGGACGGCGCTTCCTCTCCATGGCTGAAGCCAGGGGTTTCCGCGCCGAATTTGGATGAAAACTATTCATCTGGTTGATGATTCACCCACTATCTTAATGAGTCTCCACGATATCCTGACCAAAGCTGGCTTCAAAGTCGAGCAATCGAAAAACGGCCAGGAGGCTCTAATTCGCTTCAAAGGTGGCGTTAAACCCGACCTGATTATTACCGACGTCAATATGCCCGGCATGAGCGGCATTGAACTTGTCAAGGAAGTCCGCAAACTACCTGCTTTTCGCTTCGTGCCAATATTGGTGTTGACTACCGAGTCCCAGCAGACCAAACGCAGCGAGGGTAAGGCCGCTGGTGCCACCGGTTGGTTGGTCAAACCAGTTGCGGGCAGTGATCTGGTCAACGCCGTCAAACAGGTGCTGCCGGGGGCCTGATGTCTGCAATTAATTCTCCAACGGTTGAGAATTTCGCCGAAACTGGCTTCCAGCAACTGCAATACGTTCATCGCCATGTGCGTAATTTGCTGATTATCGTAATGCTGGCCATGACGCCCATTCATTGGTGGATAATGCCGGAACTCATTCAGCGTGCTTCTCAAATTACGGGATTTTCCGATAGAGTCCTGTCCACTTTTTTTAACTCGTTAGCACCTATTTCAATATTATTTATTCTTTGGTTTTTTCAGCGGACACTGGGTGGCCGAGTTCAAAACCAAATAACCCGCAGCTTTTACCATTGTCTAAGGCGTATCAGCCTGCTGGAATCAAATAGTCAGGAAGCGGCGGAAATTTTAACCGCTAGTATTGGACTCGATAAATACTTGCAAGTCCAGATGAAACTGGTCAACGAAGAAACCGAGCGTTCCGCCACCGGAATTATTCAACGAATTCGAGAACTCGACCAACTGGCCAGTAAATTAGTCGCTTATTTAACGCACGCTGATAATGATACCTTGGATATTCAGCATGAAATCACTAAAAGCACGACATTTATTCATCGTATCGGTTCCTTTTTGGAACATCTTCCTAAGCAACTGCTGGCAGAACGCAACAATATAATTAAGATTGTCGAGCAGATTGACGAGATGGGAAAAATGGTGTCGCTGATTAAATCGATCAGCAGCCAGACTAATTTGCTGGCGCTCAATGCGGCTATTGAGGCAGCGCGCGCTGGTGAGGCTGGCCGAGGATTCGCTGTAGTCGCCAACGAAGTGCGTAATCTTGCTAACCGATCGACAGAAGCCGCCGATTTAATCGAAAAAAGCATAAAAAAAGCCAATGATACTGTGCGCGAAAACTTCACGGATAATCTCGATCAGGGTACCCAGCGGGAAATTGAGGAAGCATCGGGCCTAAGCGAAATTATTGACAAATTATGGAACAACCACGAGGACATGAAGCAATATTACAAAACTCTGCTTACCGTGATTACTCAATACAATACCAATCTGGCAAATCAGATCGTTGAGACTCTTGGCAACATCCAGTACCAGGATGTAGTGCGTCAGCGCATGGATCGCATGATGAACACATTAATTCAACGTGATGAAATTTGGCACCAGGCGGCTGACGAGTTTCTCCAATATGATGGAGAGCCGGTTGGCCTGGCCGGTCAACTCAAGACCCTGGAGGCTAGTTATCTGGAAAAGGAAAATAATCACGCCAACCTTGAATCCGGCCCACCCCGGATTGAATTTTTTTAGCTCATTACAGAAAATAGCGAGAGAGCTGCTAATTTTTTAATTTGCAATCAAGTGTACCAAGTGTTAAGGTTTATGCGCTCTTTGACATTAGGAGTTACGCAGTTGAACTTGTCACTCTTAAATAAGTATAAATGGATTCTGCGACTATGGTCGCTAACGCGACCTCCGCGCAGAATGACAGAAAAAACTCAATCCTGTATAGAGTTACAAATTCAACTGCGTAACTCCTAGACATAATAAAATTTGAAGCAGAATCCGTCATGCCTACTTTTGATTTTTCCAGTCTCTCATTGTTTATCGTCACCTATCGAGAAGAAATCCTCCAGCGTTGGATGCGGCAGGTAATGATCCACTGGCGGCGCTACGGAATTAGCGAGGCCGAGTTACGCCAACAAACCGTTCGGCTCTTGGAAGCCATTCGTGCTGCCTTCGCAGAGGGTACTGCGTGGGAAGCGACACCGGGCCAGACCGTGGTGACACTTCTGCATGCCTTGTCCGCAGAACGTGCAAAGGCGAGTTACAGCCCCACCGACACCGCGCTTTATATTTTCAGTCTCAAGTCTGTTCTGCGGGAACTCCTGGAGGAGCAGACTGAGATGTCACTTTTAGCTTTTAGCCAGGTTCTGGGGCAGATCGACCGTGTGATCGATCGTCTTGTCATGATCAGCTTCGACGCCTACACCGAGAGCCGCGAGCGGATTATCGCCCAGCAAAGTCTGGCACTGTTGGAACTTTCGACACCGGTGGTACGTTTATGGGATCGAATTTTGTTGCTGCCCCTGGTCGGGGTGATTGATACCGAGCGTGCGCGTCAGATTACTGAACGCCTGCTTGAGGCCATCGCGCTCTATGAGGCGACGGTGGCAATTCTTGACGTGACGGGTGTTCCGATAATGGATACCAGCGTTGCCGGACATCTGATAAAAACTGTGGCAGCGGCTCGGATGCTGGGCGCCCAGATTGTGATGACCGGCATCAGTCCCGAAGGTGCTCAGACGCTCGTCAAACTTGGAATTAATTTTCAAGATGTAATTACCCGCGCCACACTTCGGGCCGGTGTGGCCGAAGGGCTGCGAATGCTTAATAAACGTGTAACAACGTTATAATTAATCAATGGATTTTGCCTTGGGTAAACGGACCACGATGACGATTTCGTTTGCAGCGGCGGGTTCCAAACTAATCCGCCCCCCCTGCGCTTCAGTTATTAACCGAGCAGAGTAAGTACCTAACCCAGTACCAGCGCTTTTACCAAAGGTGACATACTTTTCAAAAAAGCGCTCCCGAATTTGCTCGGGAATTGCTCCTTGATTGCAAACTTCTATCGCATTCATTGCTTCTTCGCTTCTGAAACGGATTGTCACAATTCCTCTCTGCGGAGACGCCTCAATGGCATTTTTTACCAAATTGGAAAAAATTGAAAAACAGAGCAATTCTTCACCCCAGATAATAAATTTTTCACCGCTATTGATGACATGCGCGTTTAAGTAAATCTCGAAAATCAATTGTTTTTCTTTGATCAGCCGCTCTAAATCACTGCCAATTTCATGTAAAATGGCTACCATATCGACTTCCTTGGGAACTAGGGTGAAAGTTCCTTGTTCCATACGCAATAACTCCAGAGACAAATTAATCATATGAAGGGATCGGAATCCCTGGCGGCGAATGATCCGTAAGTATTCAAGATGATGAGAAGGAATGTCGTTAGCCATTAACAAAAAATCGGAAAATCCGATAATACCGTTAAGCGGCGATTTCATATCGTGGCGTGTGATACCCTCTACCTGTTTACGTAATTCTTCCGCCTCCTGAAGCGCCTGATTTTGCTTTTTTAGCTGCAACAGGCTTGACTGCAATGTTAGATGGTTTTTAACCCTAGCCTTGACGACCGCAGGACTAAATGGCTTAGAAATATAATCTACCGCCCCTAAATCTAATCCCGTCTTTTCGCTTTCCGGATCGCAAACACCCGTAATAAAAATCACAGGAATATCTTGTGTCGTTTTATTCGCTTTTAAGCGCCTGCATACCTCAAAACCGTCCATTTCCGGCATAAGGATATCCAATAAAATCAGATCAACCGGTTTGGCGAGTATCACATCCAGGGCATTCTGGCCATTAGTAGCAATAAAAAGTTTATAATCATCCGACAAGATAGAGAGTAAAATTTTGATGTTGGCGGGCACGTCATCAACAATCATAATTCTTGGCTTATTTTCTGTTTTTATCATATCAAGTCCTCATGGTTATCCAAAATTTAATATTTTGGATTTTTGAGTGAACGGAGACCATAAACTCCCGCCAACCTTCTAAATCACCCCAAGGCTAAAACCGGGGGCTTTAATTGAATAAAGCCTGATTTACCAGCCTAAATCTAAAACATCGGACTACGTTGCAACGAAGCACAAGATTCACCTACGAATGCTTCCTCAGTTCGTAGCTCTGAAAGCGGCGGATGCAGACAACCTTAGGGGTAGGACGAAACGGTTTGTCGCAAGGTTCAAAATCTTGTCCTGCGCGAAGTCGCAGGAATCGAACTGAAGCTGCGTTGCAACTTTGGCGAGTGGAGCGAAGTCGAAAGGCATCCGTCACTAAGCCCGTAAGGGCTGACAGCCGGCAAAGACCGGCTTTTTTGACTGACAGTTTTTCCCGCTAAAACCGTTTTTTTTCATACCTGCCCGATTAAAGCCGGGGGTATCTCGGAGACAATGATGAATTCCATAATCCTTACGCGCCAGCTTTACCACGTTTCCCAATGAAAATTCAAACAATTTTTTATTTTTTTATATCCATGGCTAACTAAATCCATTGTTTATTCTGTCGCTAAACGGCGTCCAGTCGATCCTGGATTAATGTCGCATTTTCCAGTACACGATCTACTGCGTTGATAAAATCGTCAAGGTCAGTGGGAGTTAAGGGTTCTCGCACCAGCGGACAGAGCAATAACTCATGTTCGTGCATTCGCTCGGCAACCGGACACAAGCCGGGCGCGTAGCTTACCGTAGGCGCACGTTCGAAAGGAAAGTGACCACGGGCGAAAGCACGCCGCTCTTGATACATACGACTCAGGTAAAGCGGTCGGACATACCCTGCAAGCAATCCGGTCGCTTCAAAATTTTGCGGCACGGGTAATTCAGCGTTCACCGCGCGTGTGAACAATGTCCGTGATAGACCGACCTGGCACGCCGCGTAACGGATGGGATAAACATACCAGGCGTGTGAGCAGTTGCTTGCGACTACTGGCGGCATGATGCCCGGACGACCAGCAAGTCGCTTGGTAAGGTGATTGGCCAGCGCCTGGCGATGAGCCAGTAAGCGGTCAAGACGTTGCAACTGGACAACGCCAATCGCTGCTTGCACCTCGGTGAGTCGATAATTACCACCGAAGGAACTCCAGTCCGCGAGCGCGGTTGATCCAGCGGCGGAACACGACTCCAATGGCCAGTCTTCCGGTAAATTTTCACCATGATTGCGAATGAGCCGGAGGCGTTGCGCCACGGCGTCATCCTGGGTTACCAACATCCCTCCCTCGCCGGTATGAATATGCTTGTGATAATTCAGGCTGAATCCGCCACAATCACCAATCGCTCCGACGGGTTGACCGTGATAAAACACACCAGGCGCTTGCGCGGCGTCTTCGACCACGGCGATGCCCCGTGGCCTAGCTATCGCCAACAGGCTGTCCATGTCAGCCGGATGGCCAAAGAGATGCACTGCCACGATGGCGCGAGTACGTGGTGAGATACATGCTGCAACCGAGATGGGGTCCAGACAAAAGGTCACGGGATCAATGTCGGCGAAAACGGGTATCGCTCCCCAAAATAAGGCGCAGGTAGCAGACGCCGACATGGTGAATGGAGAACAAATAACCTCGTCTCCCGGACTGATCCCTACGGCTCCTAGCGCCGCGACTAGGCCCGAAGTCCAGGAGTTAACGCTAATTGAATGACGAAAATGATACTTATCTGCCCAAGCCGCCTCAAAAGCGCGAACTTGTGGCCCTCCTAGAAAGTTCTCACCACGAGCACCAATAAAGCCCGAAAGACAATCGGAATCTATTACCGCGATGGCGGCATCGCGCTCCTCGGAACCCATGGTGCGGCGAGGTGGAAAGGGTATGCTGCGTAGCGGTACACCGCCTAGAATTGCGGGTAATGATCTCATGTTTTGGTAATACCTGCGGTTTTTGGTTGACGCGTGCTGGTGGCAAGGTGATCACGGCCCACCAATACCGCCCGCACGTTGATTCCAAGCACAGCGAGCGCACCGAGGTAGGCACCACCTCCGCAGACGATCCAGAACATCAAGTTCAAGGCGCGGGTACTCACTTTCCAGGTGATCCAAGATTCCAAATCTCCCGCACCCCACCACAACACCGCCCCCATGACCAGGTTGGCCAACATTGTCCGAGCGAAAAAATCCCGCCAGCCGGGGAGCGGATGATACGCCTTGGCCTGACGCAGTTTTCGATACAGCAAGCTCGCGTTGAGATAGGCCGATGCAGTGGTGGCGAGCGCCAATCCGGCGTGAGCAAGAGGAAAAACCAAAATTACATTGCAGACCATGTTGGAGAGCATGGCGGTGATGCCAATGCGTACCGGAGTACGCGTATCCTGACGAGCGTAAAAACCGGGCACCAAAACCTTGATGAGAATAAACGCCGGCAGGCCCAAAGCGAAAGCCATCAAACTGCGAGTCGCCATCTGGGTGTCGGTAGTTACGAATTCTCCATATTGAAACAAAGTTGCCAGCAGTGGACCGCCTAGCAAAGCGAGTCCTAAACCGGCGGGAATTCCAATCAATACTACCAGTCGCAATGCCCAATCAAGGGTGCGGATAAAACCTTCGCTATCATGGGCGGCATTATCCGTTGAAAGTTTCGGGAGAATCACCGTGGCGATGGCGATCCCGAATACACCCAAGGGAAATTCTAGCAGGCGGTCAGAATAGTAAAGCCAGGAGACACTGCCCGATACCAAAAAGGAGGCGATGATAGTATCGAAAAGTAAATTAATTTGAGCTACCGATGAACCAAATAGAGTCGGTCCCATTAACCTGAGAATTCGTCGTACCCCGGTGGCGCTGAAATTAATTTGAGGGCGGACCAGCAGACCTAAGTGAAAAATCGGTGGAAGCTGTACGATAAGTTGGAGTATTCCCCCCAACAATACCCCCCAAGCGAGTCCAGTCACCGGATGTTCCAAATAGGTAGAAAAAACCAGCGCACCGGCAATCATTGCCAGATTGAGGAATACTGGAGTAAAGGCGGGCACTCCGAAGCGACCATAGGTATTGAGCACCCCACCGGCAAGCGCTGCTAAGGAAATGAAAGTCAAATACGGAAAGGTAATGCGGAGCATTTCGACGGTCAGCGCATAACGCATGGGTTCGCTGCTAAACCCCGGCGCGAATAGCATCACCAATAGTGGCGCGGCAAGAACGCCGATTACGGTTACCAGGATGACAACCAACCCGAGAGTTCCCTCGACCTGACTCACCAAGGCGCGTACTTCATCGTGACCATGGAGGGTCTTATGCTCGGACAGAACCGGCACGAAAGCTTGTGAAAAAGATCCTTCTGCGAACAGGCGTCGCAGGAAATTAGGGATGCGAAACGCAACAAAAAAAGCATCCGCGCCATTGCCCGCGCCAAAATAGCGGGCGATGACCATGTCGCGCAGGAAACCCACGATCCGCGAAATCAAGGTCATGCCGCCAACAGTGAAGGTGGACTGGAGAAGTCGCTTGCTCATCAGAGTCTCTGAGAAACCTCGCCTTTGAGGGAGATTGGAGTCCGCCGCTAATGCTCGGTCGCCTGGCTTCCTATTATCCCATTCGATTGATCAGTGCCATACGCACGCCGTCCCAAAAATTCAAACGGGATTCAATCGCCCTGCGAGCGGCGGCTTCCGCCTCAACAAATTTTAATTGATCTCCACCGATGAGTTCATTCACCATCCGCAGCGACAACGGCGCGTGAGAAGTCTCGTCAAGATGAATGTGACGCTCCAGGTAATAATGAAAAATAGGAGCTTCCTTGGCAGTAATTCCCATTTTATCTAGCAGCGAACGAAACATAGTGGGAATAATATGTTCGCGGCCAAAAGCAAAGGCTGCTGCCACTACATGAGATTTTCCTTCCTTAATGAAAGCAAATGTCGATTCCATGAAAACCCGTGCGGCGGGGGGAACGATATTCAATGCCAGCGCGGCGTCAATGCCTTGTTGTGCGGCGATAGCGGAAAAGCGCGACGCAGCGTAAGGATTGCCTCCAATCTCGCGCATCGCGTCAAGGTAAAGCTCGAAATGACTTGCATAGGAGGGATTACCATTGGCATCGGGCAAAGCTTCATCGGATTCCTCGCCGAGCACAATTTGATTGATGAAGAATCTCACCGAAGAACTGCCGCGCGCTGTCCAGGGTACACTCGTCGGTGCGATCTGGTGTTGAAGATATTTTAGCAACGACATGAAATCCCATACTGAATAGACATGATGCGCCATGAATAAACGCAAATCGTCTATGGTCTGGACCGTCGCATACAATGGATGATTATTCAATTGCTCGCTTAAAGAATGAATAATAGAGATGTCAATATTTTTACACTGCATAAAATAACTCGTCGTGGTTGGATGCAAATCAAGTATCGAAGATAACAGCGAATTGCAGTGTCAATAATTAACTCAAGTTGCTACCTACTTGTCTTTCTCTCATCTTCTTCCGGGAGAAGGGCAGGGAGTGAGAGAATTAAAGCCAGCCTTTGTACTTGAAATACAAATAGGGAGTTACTCCCGCAACTACCATGAGCAGGAGGGAAAAAAAATAGCCATACTGTAAATGAAGATCTGGCATGAATTCAAAATTCATTCCCCAGATGCTAGCCAATAGGGTTGGTGGCAGAAACACCACAGCGGCAATCGAAAAAATTTTGATCACTCGATTTTGTTCAATGTTAATCATTCCCATCGTTGTATCCATCAAAAAATTTATCTTGTCGAAGAGAAATGAAGTATGCGCGATGAGTGCTTCGATATCGCGCATCATCGCACGCACATGTTCGCGTTGTTCTTCATTCAGCGTGGTGCGCCGTCCGAGGTAGGATAGTATCCGTTGGTTATCCATGAGAATTAAGCGTGCCTTGCCGTTTATATCCTCGGAAACCGCAAGCTGGGAAATGGCATCGGTCATCCCTATTTCTGTCGGACTCAGCACCAGGTGAGCCAGAGTATCCAGGGAAGCATAGGTATCTTCCAGAGCATCTGCCATGACTTCGACCTTGGTGTCCAACAGTTCTAACATGATGCCAAGGGCATCGACGGCAAGTCCCATCTGACGGCGAGCACGCATCCGAAAGGCGCGAAAAACCGACAGATCTTCCGCGCGACGGGTAAAAATTCGTCCTTGATGAAGAGTGAAAGTGACGGGAATAATATGATGACCGGAGTCGTTGTTATAAAGAAAAAATGAGGTAATATGAATTCCTTGATTATCCTCATAAAAACGCGCGCTTTCTTCAATGTCGTTTTCATCATCAGGATCGGGCAGGCGTTGATTATAAACTTGTCCAACCCAGTCCAATTCGCGTTCGGTGGGTTCACGCAAATCTATCCACAAAGCATCTTTTTTTAGATCCTCGATACTACGCACCTTGTAATGTTCAAGGCATCCATTTTGCATTATAAAAATGGTTAACATGGATTTAATTCAACTCAAGTTGCCTTGTCCAAGGATGCTGTTACTTTATGGTTGATAAACCGGGTCATCTAGCGAAAATCGCTGCCATGCGATTCAAGGCGATTTCCAGGTTGTTCATGCTGGTAGCGAATGACAGCCGAATATAACCCGGAGCGCCGAAAGCGGCTCCAGGCACCACGGCCACTCCTGCGTGTTCAATAAGATATTCCGCAAGCTCAATATCGTCTTCAACGCCGGGGAGGGTCGCAATCGCAGCGCGCATGTCGGGAAAGGCATAAAAAGTGCCATCACCAGGCAGACAACGCACTCCGGTCATACGGTTGAGCGCCGCCACCAGGTAATCATGACGCTCCCGAAACGCAGTCACCATGGGCTTGATGCGGTCCAATCCCCCTTCAAGAGCGGCTTCGGCGGCTACTTGCGCAATCGAGGTCGGATTGGAGGTACTCTGTGACTGAAGATTAGCCATGGCTGCAACGAGGGGCGCCGGACCCGCGCAATAGCCAATCCGCCACCCAGTCATGGCATAGGTTTTGGAAACGCCGTTCAGAACTACGGTACGGTCATAAAGGTCTGGACAGACATTGAGGATGTTGCGGAACGGCTCATTACTCCAGCGGATATGTTCATACATATCGTCGCTGGCGATTAGCACCTCGGGATAACGGCGCAACACCTCGCCCAGTGCCGCCAGCTCTGCTGGTGTATAGCCTGCACCAGTGGGATTAGAAGGACTGTTGATGACAAACAGGCGGGTGCGAGCGGTGATGGCCGCTTCAAGTTGGTCGGGTGTAATTTTGAAACCTTGCTCAATGCTCGCAGGTACAATCACCGGCACGCCATCGGCAAGCAGCACCATATCGGGATAGGAAACCCAATAAGGCGCGGGAATGATGACCTCATCGCCTGAATCCAGAAAAGCCTGTGCGAGGTTGAAAAAGCTCTGTTTTCCTCCCACAGATACGATGACCTGGGCGGGAGTGTAATTTAGATTATTTTCCTGAGAAAATTTCTTGACAATGGCGCGTTTCAGCGACGGCGTGCCATCGACCGCTGTGTACTTGGTGAATCCACGACGAATCGCATCAATAGCAGCTTCTTTGATGTGATCGGGCGTGTCGAAATCAGGCTCGCCAGCTCCTAAACCAACAACGTCACGGCCCGCTGACTTGAGCGCGGCAGCACGAGCGGTCATCATCAAAGTGGGGGAAGGTTTAATACGCTGTATACGTTGAGAGAGTTTCACGAAATTTACGGCGTGTGGAAACCCTCGATCCTGAAGGATCGGGGGGAAACGCCATCCTCCTTTGTGGTGGGCTTGACTAAATAACAATATGAGTTACGGAGTTTAATTTGTAACTCTATAACAGGATTGATTTTTTTCTGTCATTCTGCGCGCAGCGTAGTCGCAAAATTCATCTACTTTAGGAGTTACGCAGTTGAAAAATAGGAAGTCATTCTGCGCGCAGCGAAGCGGA